>JBIIHD010000041.1:0-7434 GCA_044236095.1 Crocinitomicaceae bacterium
ACTTCAATAGGAGTTGGCTTGTACTTAAGATTTTACTAAAAACTAGTCTTTTTTTGGAGTGATTTCAACGGGTTGGACTTCCGGTAGAACAGTGCCTTTGATGGTTAAAACAACCGGATCCGAATCTTTGATTACAACAGTAAGTGTTTTAGTGAATCCACCCACGCGTTTTGTGTCGTATTTCGCTATGATTTTATCTTTTTTACCCGGTTTAATGCTATCAGCAGGAAAATAAGGAGTTGTACAGCCGCATGAACGTTTAACATCCTCAATTTTCACATATTCTTTGGTCGTGTTTTTAAAGGGAAATTCGAAGGAATAATCCGCTCCATAAGGAATGGAATTGTTTTCAATTGTGAGTGTAGTGAATTTTAGTTTAGGTTCAGTTTGGGAAAATGAGAAAGCCGCAAAAAAGACCAAGGATAGAGATAAAAGAAGTTTTTTCATAGCATTAATTTCACCAAATATAATTCGGATCAAAATACCTTACTTCAAGATTAACGCATCGTTAACATTATAAGCCCAATTCGGAAATATTTAAAGTTCTGTTGAATGGATTGAATTTCAATGTAATCCGGATATTATTTGCGAAATTCTCTAAAGGATCACCCATGTTTGAACTTCGTAAAAATGGTAGATAAATCCCAACAATATTACCCAGTCTCATCCCCAAACCTGCGTTATAGGCAAAATTAATTGTATTTCCATCGTAAAAAGAGCCACCATCAACAAAAAGCCCTAAGAATCCTAATCTCGGAATTGGCAAAGGTGCATAAATATTTCCCGTAGCCATCCAAAATGAAGTCGATCCGAATGTCGAAGTACTGTTGAATCCTCCAAAATTATTATTTCGCATTTGTGAAAGTGGGTTAAATCTTTCGAAATAATACTCTTCCATGAACAAATCTTGTCTTCCATCAGCTCCACTCAATGCCATTTGATAATATTGATTTCCGATGCCAGAACCATTGGAATAACTTAAATTGTTACCAAAAAAACCACGTATGTAAAACCAACGTTTCATTTTATTTTTTAAGTATCGGTAACTGTACTCTGCCGTTAATGATATTCTTCGAAGTTCATCAGAATTTGATTCTAATTCATGCATTTCATCAAATCGAATTTGAAGTTTTAGGCGATTATCTGGGTTGCGATAACTCGCTTCATACCAAGCATTAGCCCCTCCTAGGAACATAGAGTTTGATCCCCTTGTTTCATTCCGAACAGCCAATGCCAACTTCGCTGTATGACTCAATTTACTTTTTTTACTTCGATCACCCAAGTTTGATTGTAAATACACAGAACCAAAATTCAGTCCCGATTGCCATTGATCAAATTCACTGTCTGTTTTAAATCGTTTGAGGGTCGCACCAATAGCAAGAGTTTTGAAATTCTTTTGAGGAAAAAAGCTATGCGAAAATTCAGCAACACCTGCTAAACTTTTATTTCCCAATGAGAACATAGGCGCAATAAGAAATTGAGATGCTTTTAGTGGAATTGCAGCATTGTGAATTGCCATACCTACCATCAATTTATCATGGCTATTACCAGCTAAAATGGGTGTATAGAAAAAGTTATTTTTGAAATTGTCCTGATCACCCAGAAGAAATTCAAATTTTGGTTCGTCAATTTTTGGCAACAATTGTCCACCATACCAGTAATTGTTTTGTCTATTGATCTCAGGAATATCCTTTCTTGCATCGATGGCGGCTTTCGTAATTGATTTTTTAGGAGTTTTGATTTCGATGCTTTCCTGACCTGGTTCCGCCCAAGCAGTTTCCACAATAGAATCACCTTGAAAAATGTTTATTTCAATTGGACCCTCAACTTGACCAACATTTTTTACTTTGACGGTCGAACCTCCATGTTTAGAATGATGAATACATTGAATTTTATAATCAACCAATTTTGTTGTTTTAATCAAATCATCAAACAACCAACCTAAACTTTTTCCTGATACACGTTCCAATGTTTTACGCATGTCTTCCGGCTGAGGATGTTTGAATTTCCATTCATCAAAATAGGTTTGAAAGCATTTGTTGAACAATTCATCACCCAAATAATCTTTCAAGTAGTAAAATACCAAACCGGTTTTCTGATACATAATCAAACCATAGTTTGCTGAAGTAAAGTCTGCCGAATGAGTTTCTATTGGTTGGTCAACCCCAAAATGCGCCAAGATTTTATACAAGTAATCTCCTTGGGCACGATAATCTAATTTATCCATGTGAATGAATCTTCCGGCAATTTGATCTGATGTAAATGAATTATTTGGATATTTTGTTTGCATGTATCGAACTTCATTTAAGGTATTTATTCCTTCATCCATCCAACCATGAACGCGTTCATTTGAACCTAAAATCCCATAAAACCAATTATGTCCTACTTCATGAACAATTACGGTTTCCAAAGAGCGCGCGTCACCAACCGAGCCAATTACTGTTACATTGGGATATTCCATTCCTCCACCAGCACTGATAGTTCCATCAACAGCAGTTACCTGATTGTACGGATAGTCACCATTCCAAAGCGAATAGTAATATGTTCCGTCATTAATATATTCTATACCTTTCTTCCATAAATTGGCATTTTGAGGAGTGAACATTGCCCAAGAAGTAACTTTTCGTTTAGAGTGGGGGAGTTCAACTTCGCCTTTCAATACCAAATATCGTTTATCTGCAAACCATGCAAAATCGTGAACTTTGGATTGTTTATATCGGATGGTTTTGAATTCTTGATCTGAAGGTGGGAAAGCCATTTGTTTTTTGTCCTTTCCGAGGTAGGAATCAATATTCTTTTCGGTTTCCTTCACTTTTTCATTCAGGAAAATCAATTCCTCTTCATTTTGTAAATCCCCGGTGGCCCCAACCACATAGTTTTTAGGTATTGTGATTGTAACTTCATACGAACCATATTCAGAATAAAACTCTCCTTGATTTAGGTAAGGCATTTGATTCCAGCCATTTTTATCATAAACAGCAGGTTTGGGATACCATTGCGTAATTTGATACGATTGTCCGATATGACCAAGTCTGGATATGCTTCCACTTGGTATTTTTACCCGAAATGGGGTTGAAATTGTAATACTTTCACCTGATTTAAGAGTTTTTGGCAAATAAATTAATGCAATATCAATGTGTTCATTGTCTAATTCCCATTTTAATGGCTGACCATTTACCGAAAAGTTTAAAGAATCGATATATCCTTTAAGTGAATCAGCACCAAATTTTAACTCAGTTTCACCATTTTCGTACAATTGTTTTGCAAGGGCAGTCTTTCCGTTTTTATATGCATTTGCCCATAAATGAATATAAATTTGATCTAATGAATTGGGAGAATTATTGATGTATTCAAATTCTTCAAAACCATATAAAAGGTGGTTTTTATCATCCAGTTTTACAGTTATTTTATAGTTCACTTCTTGTTGCCAATAAGCTTGAGCTTGAATTGATAAAACGGTAAATAGGACAAATAATGAAATAAAAAAACGCATAATTAAAGATACTTTTACGAGTTAATGACTAGTTTTCTTTTGATTAGTTACAAGCGATGTAAAAATACAATTATTTTTGTGTCAAATTAATTCAATGGTATTTCGAAGTTTTGTTTTAATATCTATGTTATCTCTTTTTTCTGCATGCACAGATATTGAAAAAGAAGCAAAAATGCTTGCTGAGTATTGTTATTGTCAAACTACAAAAGCAAAAACAGAAGAACAAAAAAATCTAGCCAAGCGAACTTGCAATGACATGAAGAATCAAATTGAGAAACAACATGGAAAAGACTTGAAAAAAGCGACGGAGGATGATAAACAGCTTTTCAAAGAGGCCTACATGGAGCAAGTACATTCTTGCGAATGATTAAACAATCTCCCTTATATCTTTAACATTTAATTGTAGCGTTTCTTTCTCCCTAAAAATGTTCGTTTCCATTGTAAATGCGAGTTGATATGGAATCCCTTTCGCTGTTAAAAGTTCCTTTTCGGCTAGATTAAAGCCAATTGCATCCAATGCCACATCACAATCGGGTTGCGCAATATTTAATTTCAAATGCTTCTCTTTTAATATTCGTGCTTCTTTAGAAAAAATATTTTGAGCAAGGAAAACCGGTTTCATGTTACCTGGTCCGTGAGGTTCGAAGTGATCGAGAATTTTCTTTAGACGAGGAATTTTCATTCGATCCTCTGTTGGTTGGAAAATATCTCCAAAATTTAATTCTAAATCAATTTCTTGAATAGGAAGATGATTTGAAAGATCAATTCTTTTACAAACCTCAGATTCAAATTTGGCAATAAATGGATTTAAATTTTCCTCTTCAAGAGTTAAACCAGCAGCGTGGGAATGCCCTCCAAATTGAGAGAGCAGATCTGCACAAGCTTCCAGCGCTTCATAAAGATTAAAATTTGCAATGCTTCTTGCCGAGCCCGTAATCATTCCGTTTGATTTTGTGAGTACAATAGTTGGTTTGTAGTATTTTTCAATCAAACGAGAGGCAACTATTCCAACAACTCCTTTATGCCATTCAGGATGATACACAACAGTTGACTTACTATTTTTTAACTGTTCATTGGATTCAATTTGTTGAATTGCTTCTTCCGTGATTTGGGTATCAATACCTCTTCGATTCAGATTGTCAATATTAATGTCCTCCGCTAGTTTAACGAGATCTTGATGGTTATTTGAAATCATTAATTCAACTGCGAATGTGCCGCTTCTCAACCTACCTGCAGCATTGATTCGTGGTGCGATGGTAAAAACTACATCACTCAAAGTTAATGGGAATTTTTTCCCAGATGATTCAATTAATTCCTTAAATGCTGTTCTTGGTTGATTATTAAGTTGTTTTAGTCCAAATTTGGCCAAAATTCGATTTTCATCAATAACAGGAACAATGTCTGCCCCAATACTAATGGCAACTAAATCGAGGTTTTGGAAAAGTGTTGAATGATCCCAATTATTGGTTAGGTACAATGCTTGAAGAAATTTAAACCCTACTCCACACCCGGATAGTTCCTTAAAAGGATAGTTGCAGTCAGTTTGTTTGGGATCTAATACAATACAATCCGGAATTGTTTCCCCAGGTTGGTGATGATCGCAAATAATGAAATCTATTTCTTTTTCTTTGGCGTAGTTAATTAATTCAACGGATTTTATACCGCAATCAAGGGAAATAATCAATGAAAAATCGTTTTCCGAAGCAAAATCAATTCCCTGTTTGCTTATTCCATAACCTTCTGAGTATCTATCGGGAATGTAGAATGAAATATTATTGCATTCGTCTTTCAAGCTTAAAATCATTAAGGCAACCGCAGTGGTTCCATCTACATCGTAATCCCCCAACAAAAGAATTTGTTCATCATCATTGATGGCTTTATTGATTCTTTCAACGGCTCTATCCATATCCTTCATCAAGAATGGATCATATAAATCACCAAGAGTAGGACGAAAGAATTTCTCTGCTTCTAATTTTGATTTTATGTCTCTTTGCAAAAGTAACTTAGCTGAAATCCCGTCAATATTTAATTCATTTTGTAACCGTTCAATTTCTCCCGTTTCTGGTATTGATTTAATTATCCATTTCTTATTCATTCTTCACATTTTTTACTTTAAGTTAGTTAAAATTTCTTTCACTAACAAGCAATTTCTTTCAATTCTTCATTCGATGTGTAAAACAAAAATGCTTTTACCTCTGGTAAATTCATTTCTTTTAAAACCGTTGCATATTCACGAATTTGCTTCTCGTCTTTTGTTTTCTCGATTCCTGTTTTAAAGTCAATAACGATGGTTTCTTTTTCATTCAGAATCAATTTATCAGGTCGTTTAATGGAGTCTTCACTGACAATTAAAGATTTTTCATTGAGAACTTTTGACGAATGATCGAAGGAAAAAATAGCACTTATTTTTTGGAAAAAAACGGTCGCTTTTTGAAGAATGTCACCGCGATAATTTTCGGGAATAATATCTTGTATTATCAGCTTTTCCACTGTGTTTTGAATCTCCTCTATGGTGTCACAATTGGCCATCACCATGTGAAATGCATTTCCGAATTTTTGTTCTTCTGATAATTCATTCAAAAGGTCGTCTTGTCTAATGGCGATATCCGGAAACCACAAACTATCGGTTACAATTGTTGGTTCGTAAAAATTTGATCCATTATTTGGCTCGTTTTCTTGAGTTAAACTTAATGGATTTGGACCTTCAGTACCTTTTACTATTTCAATCATTTGATCTTCAGATTTGTCATGTAAATCCTTAAAAACTTCATGTAAAATACTTCCAAGTTTATTTCCCTGAAAATAATTTAAGCCATAAAGTCGTTGTTGAGGTCGCGTACAAGCAACGTAACATAAATTGATTTTATCAGTCAATATTTGATTTTTCTCTTTTTCATGGGCTGAAAAAAGTGGTTCAATCGGATTATCTTTAGTTAGATTCGTATAAACAATATTTTCATCTATCTCAATCAAGTATTTAGCGAAAGATTTTATGTCGCTATCGAAATCCATATCAGGAAGAATGACAACGGGAAATTGCAACCCTTTCGATTTATGAATAGTCATAATTTGAATAGATCCTTCCGACTCGGGAAGAATTACTGTCATTTTCTGGTTTTCATTCTTGTAATAATCGATAAAACCTCTTAAATCACTCGAATTTTGCTGTTCGAAGGTATAAATCACATCTGCTAAATGATGCAGATACGGATTTCGTTCTTCGTACCAGCCCATTATGCGGAAAAACTGTTGGACTAGACTGTAAATTGTTTCATATTGTTTAAAAAAAATAGAATGGCTACCAAAATTGTCCGTGATAAATGCTGAATCATGAAAAAAGCGAATTTTCTTTCCATTTTCTTCTTTTTCAACAAAATACTTCCAATAATCGTTTTGATTTTTGTCATTTCGCAACCTGAAATAAAGATCTGCGAATTTCTTGGATTCTGTTGTGCTTTTTGGATTTAATCTTCGTTTTAAATAGGAAATCGTTAGTCTCACTTTAGCATCATTGTCCACAAAAAGTGAATCTGCTGAAACGACAGGTATTCCGCGTTTAATTAACTCAACAGCCCATGCGTTTAAATCTTTGTTCTTATCTCCTAAAATACAAATGTCATTTCTTTTGAAATTGCTCTTGTCACATTTATCAATGATTTCAATGATTTTATCAACTCGGCTGTCTAGATCTAATTTTTCTTTGGTAGTGATTATGGATACAAATCCGTCTGTTTTAGATGTAGGAATTTGACTTACCGGATCATAAAACTTTTGAGATTCGGTACTTAATCTCAATTTCAATAGTTCGAAAAAAGTATTGTTAAAATTGACAATTTCTTTCCCGGAGCGACGATTTTCGAGTAAAGGTTTAACCTCTCCTTGATTTTTGAAAAAAATGGACTTTTGTTCTAGTTCTTGTATATTTTCAGGATTGTAAATAC
>JBIIHD010000042.1:0-7396 GCA_044236095.1 Crocinitomicaceae bacterium
GTTGTTCCTAATCCGAACTTAAATTACGAATATTCCTACAGTGCTGAAATAGGATTAAATTATCGTTTTGCGAAATCAGTTAATATAGGAGCTAATGCATATTACACTTTGTTGACAAATGCGTTAACGGTGCAAAATTCTACATACAATGGATTGGATTCAATTCTATATGATGGTATATTGAGTCAGGTTATGACAACTAAAAATGCTGGTAGTGCTTATGTTTATGGTTTTGAGGGTTTTGTAACAGGTGAATTAGGTAACTTTTTCACGATAATTGGAACAATTAATTATACCTACGGAAGAATTAAAACGGACTCTGTACCGTATCCATTAGATCACATACCTCCTGTATTCGGTAAAATTGGATTGACATATCACGTAGATAAATTTAAGGCTGAATTTTTCTCAAATTACTCTGGTTGGAAACGTTTGAAAGATTATAATCTAATTGGTGAGGATAATTATGCGTATGCTCTACCCGAAGGAATGCCGGGTTGGTTTACATTGAATATAAGAGCAGGTTATAATTTTAACAAGAATTTATCTGTTCAAGTAGCTTGTGAAAATATTTTAGATCAGAATTACAGGAATTTTGCATCTAATATTTCAGCTCCTGGAAGAAATTTCATTTTAACCTTTAGAGGTAACTTCTAATTAATTATTAATAAGAGCGTTTGGAAACACAGGCGCTCTTATTATTTAAATAATTCTAACTCAAAAAACTCAACGGAGCTATTTGGTGTTGTGGCAACCAATTTGTTTTTAAAAATGGTCAATGAGTAATAAGAATTTCTGTTGAATGATTTCCATTTCATTCCAGCATCAGTTGAATAATCTAGACCATTTGTACCGCATGAAAAGTAGATACCATCGTTATATATTACGCACGATCGGTATCCTTTGGGCGAGGAGGTAGGGCTAATCCAATCCTTTCCACCATTTTTTGAGATAAAACATGTTGAAGTTGAATCATTTGGTTTGGTGTAATCACCACCAACTACAACTATTTCATCGATTGAATGATAGGCCATAGAAAAGGGACCCGAACTCTCAGAATGAGGAAAAGGAATTGGAGATTTAAACCAAGACTGTCCTTTATCTGCGGATTTATAAAAATTGGATGCGCCTCCACCTGAGACAAAAACAAACGTGGAATCATTTAAGCAATCAACTGTAGTTCCGCTTGCTGCGAACCCATTTTCATTTTCTGAGGCTTTAATTTTTCCCTCACATGGTTTCCATGTTTTACCTGAATCTTCTGAATAATAAAGTGATAAATATCCTTCCGATTGATCCCCCATTAAAAATCCTATTCTACTATAAAAGGACATCCCATCCAGAAAAACTTTTGGAAAATGACTGTAATATTTTTTAGAATAAATGAATCCTTCGTCGCCTGATTCCATTACAATTAAATTACCATTTGAAAATTCAATATCTCGAAATTCGCCTGCCTTTTGTATTTCACGAACTGGGATTTCTTTTGATTTACCATTTACAGGATTTATTCTAATAACCTTACAAGTATTGGTTGAAACATAAATAAATTTGCCATGAGAAACAATTCCTCGAGCATGGCATTTTTCTTTTGAAAACAAGACTTCTTGACCCATTGTTAGAAAACAAATGGAGTGAATTAAGAAAAGAGTGAGGATAGTTTTCATCAATAAAAAAAGCCGCAATACTAGCGGCTTAATGTTAGAATAATTTTGTGTTATTTCACAATGAACTGAACTCTTCTATTCTTCGCCCAGTCTAATTCTTTTTCTTCTTCATCACCTGAAACTAAATCACTTTCTTCAGTAATCCCTTTAGTTAAAATGGCAACAGAATTTTTTACTCCTAATTTAACTAATTCTGCTTGAACAGCTTCAGCACGTTTTTTATCAATGTCCTTGTATGCCGGAGTATATTCGCTCTGTTTCGTTTCCATTGTGTCTGCATACCCCACAATTGTTATAGACAAACTTGAATTTGCTTTCAGGATTCTGGAAATTTCATCAATTGTTGCCGTGGCTTCGGTTGTAATTTCTGATTTTCCTGCGCCAAAAAACACAGAATACGCTTCGATTTTTTGTTTTGGAGCCCATTTTTCATCAATAATAAACTCTTTTTGAAAAGTAATTGAAGAGTAACTTTGGTCATTTCCTTGTGATCCACCACATGTACAAGGAGTAATTTTATCATACTTAATCTTGTATTCATTTTTTTCAGCTTGTTCATCTTCGTTTAACTCCTCATCTGACTTAGCTAAATTTGGAAGATTGCTTGCGATAAGGTAAGCTTCAAAAGTTGGAAAATATTCTCGAACAGTTACATTATCAATTAAATAGTAAGCACTTTGAAGAGCTGTAGCCTTACAGTTTTTGGATTTCTTGTTGGTTTCACTAGTTGTTTTGTTGTTAAGCACAAAGTTTCCTATTGTAATATATTGTTCGCCACCTTTAGCTGTATACGTTCCGCATATCTTATGCCAACCATTTGCAGAGTTAAATACTTTATTATCAGGATGCAAAATATCAGCAACAGCCTTGAATAATTGTTTTTCACCTTCTTGTTCAGTCCTTAATTTATTGTCAAAAGCAGCCCCAATATTATTACAAGCATATTTTGAACCTTCTGCTAGTGAAACCCAAAATTCAACACAATACATTTTATTTTTCGTAAGTTTTGATTTGAGTTCCCCGGTTATGTAGGATCTTTCGGTTGGCTTTTTACCTGTTAAATAGGTGTGAATTCCAACATAGTTTTCACCGTAAGTTGGTTCTTGGCAGGCAAATTTAGTTGCTGGAATTTTTAATCCTGCTTTCTCATCTCCATCGATTCGGTATGCATCTGCTTTCACTGCAGTAGGGGAGTGCCAGCCATTAATCATGTCAATTCCACCTAATTTTTTTGGTTTTTTTGATGAATTTTTGAGTATTTCAAAGCTTCCGTTACGGACTAAATTAGTATCATTATCATCATCAACTGATTCCTTTTTATCTTTCTTTTTTTGACCAAAAGCAGGCGTAGAAATAGTTATCAGTCCAAAAAACGCAATTGACGAAATGGCTATAGAAACTGACGAGTGAAAATTAATGTATCTCATAGTTTTTAACTGTATTAATAAAGGTTTTTACTTTTTCAAAATCGGTATCTGGATAAATTCCGTGCCCTAAGTTAACAATATGTCGCTTACTTTTAAAGGATTTAAGCATTTTTTTTGTTTCTAGTTCAATTCTGGAATGTTCTGCATACAAAACACAAGGATCCATATTTCCCTGAATAGTTTTTGTTTCACCCACCAAATTTCTTACCAAATTCACTTCCATATTCCAATCCAATCCAAGTGTATTACAATTTAATTTAGCTAAATCTGGAAGAGACGAAATAGCACCTTTCGAAAAAATAGTTACAGGAACATTTTGTATAGAATCACAAATTCTTTGCAAATACGGGATACAAAATTCGGAATATTGTTCTCTAGATAAAATTCCAGCCCAAGAATCGAAAACCTGAACCAAATCTGCACCTGCACTAATTTGTGCTTGTAGATAAGCTATTGTAACATCAGTTATTCTATTCAAAAGTTTGTGAGCCAGATTGGGATTGGCGTATAATATTTTTCGAGATTCTGAAAAGGTTTTAGAACCTTTTCCTTCAACCATATAACAAAATATGGTCCATGGAGCTCCAGCAAATCCGATCAATGGAACTCGTTCATTTAGTGCATTTTTTGTAATTGAAATCGCTTCTAGCACATAGTTCAATCGATCTTCAACGTCAATGTTTGATTCTAACTGTGAAAAATCTTGTTCGTTTCGAATAGTTTTTTCAAACCACGGACCTTTTTGCTCAATCATTTCATAGTCAAGACCCATTGCTTCTGGCACAACTAATATATCAGAAAAAATAATCGCAGCATCTACATCCAAAATGTCAACAGGTTGAATTGTTACCTCGCAGCATAGTTCAGGGTTCTTCACCAATTCTTTAAAACCTTTAACAGATGAACGAACGGCACGATATTCAGGCAAAATTCTCCCGGCTTGACGCATAATCCAAACCGGATAACGTTCAATTGATTCACCTTTGGCAGCCCGAATTAATAAATCGTTTTTCATAATTTGACTGCAAAGATAATGAATTCATTGCTTATTAATCTTGTTGACTTACTTTTGTATTGAATGATAAAATTTTCTGAACATAAATCCTTTTCCAGCTTTCTACTTCTGGTTTCATTTATTTGGATTCTCCTTTTCATTGTTAACATTTTTTATTCAAAATTTGATTTACACATTTTATTAAACTCTCAGCATAACTTTTTTTTAGACCAATTTTTCAAAACAGTAACACACTTAGGAGATGGTTGGTTTGCAGTAATTTTAGCTGTTTCAATGTTTTATTTCAAAGATAAAAATCAAGGAGTCTTAATTCTTGCTACTTTTCTTTTTTCTGCTCTATTTGCGCAAATTTTGAAGAATTTTGTTTTTGAAGATTTCATGAGGCCTTTCTATTATATTAACGCCGGGACATTGGATACTTCTCTAGTTGATGGAGTAAAGATGCATAAAAACAATAGTTTTCCTTCTGGTCATACCACCACAATTTTTGCACTATGTAGTATGTTGACATTCTTTTTTAAATCATTCAAAGCAGGATTTTTATTGTGTTTAATTGCGGTCATTACTGCATATTCACGTATTTATCTGTCTCAACATTTTCTTCAAGATACTCTAGCAGGAGCATTGCTTGGTGTTAGTTCCAGTCTTGTAGTATATATTGTTTTAAACAAAAAGTTGAAAATCTGGATAAATAATTCAATCGAAAAGTAAGATCATTTACAAAAGATTTCTATTTTTGAGCCCGAATCAAAACAAACATTAATGAATTTGCAAGGAATTATTTCTATTTCTGGTCGCCCAGGTCTTTACAAAGTGGTTGCTCAAGGTAAAAACACAGTTATTGTTGAGTCAATGACAGATAAAAAACGTTTTCCTGCGCACGCAACTGATAAAATCTCTGCACTTGAGGATATCTCTGTTTACACAACGGATGAGGATGTAAAATTAACAGAGGTTTACAGTAAAATGTTTGAAACACTTGGAGGTAAAGAGGCTTTGTCTCACAAGGAAGATCCTAAAAAACTACGTGCTTTTGTATTAACTTTTCTTCCAAATTACGATAGTGATCGCGTTTATGATTCTGATGTACGTAAACTTTTTCAATGGTACAATACACTTTTATCAGAAGGGTTGCTAACTCCCGAAGAAAAAGAAGAGCCAAAAGAGGAAGAAAAATCTGATAAAAAAACCAAGGCTGTCAAAACAGCTAAAGAAGCAAAAGCGGTTAAGGCTGTTAAAACAACAGCAGCTCCGAAATCTACAGTTAAGTCAGCCGGCGCAAAGAAAGTGGCAGCTGTCAAAACTGGAAGTAGCAGAGGTAAGTAAATAGCTTAAAGCATGAAATTAGAAAGAAATGAACGGTATTATTTACCGAATGATTTTGTATTGTCCACTTGGGAGGATGTTGCGCCTTTTTTTAATAAATTGATTGATTTCAATTTTGATTCAAAAGAATCGTTTGTTAAATGGTTAAAAAATAGAAGTGAGTTAGATGCTTTTTTGGAGGAGAATTTGGCCTGGCGTTATATCAAAATGACCATAGATACTTCCAATGAAGAACTTACTAAATCTTATCAATATTTTGTTTCCGAAATTCAACCAAAACTTGCCCCATTAGACGATAAACTTAATCGAAAAATGTTGGAAAGTCCTTTTCTAGATGAATTGAAATCAGATCAGGCTTATGCAATTTACATTCGGTCTGTTGAAACAGCTGTTTCATTATTTAGAGAGGAGAATATTCAACTCGAGGCTGAAATCAACGAAAAAAGTCAATTATTTGGTGCAATTAGCGGAGCTCAAACAATTGAATTGAACGGGGAAAATATCACCATGCAAAAGGCATCGTCTTATTTGAGAGAGCCTGATGAGAGTTTAAGAAAGGAGGTCTTTGAAAAAATTTGTTCACGAAGACAACAAGATATAATTAAACTCAATGACCTTTATTCAGAGCTAATTGAAAAAAGACATCAAATTGCTGTAAATGCAGGATTCGAAAATTTTAGAGATTTTAAATTTCAATCTTTAGGACGATTTGATTACACGAAAGAAGATTGTTTCAAATTTCACGAAAGTATTGAAAAGTGTATTGTTCCGATCACAAAACAAATCCAGGAAAATAAACTGAAATTACTCGGAAAATTAAAATTCAAGCCTTGGGATACAGCAGTTGATCCTGAAGGAAAAAAGCCTTTAAAGCCTTTTACAAAAGGGGAGGAGCTACTACAGGGAACATTGAGAATTTTCAAGCAAATGGATGATTATTTCTATTATTGTTTGAAAGGTTTGGAAAAAATGAATCATTTGGATCTCGAATCGAAACCGGGAAAGGCCCCAGGTGGATACAATTATCCTCTCTATGAAATTGGAGCACCGTTTATATTTATGAATGCCGTTGGAACTCATCGAGATATAATAACAATGATTCATGAGGGTGGACATGCTATACATTCATTTATCTCAAGAGATTTAGAACTTACCGCTTTCAAAAATTTACCTTCAGAAGTGGCGGAATTAGCTTCCATGTCCATGGAATTGCTCACTATGAATCATTGGAATGAGTTTTATTCGAATGAAAATGATAAAAAACGAGCTATGAAGGAGCATCTAGAGGATATTATAGGGGTGCTTCCTTGGATAGCTCAAATAGATGCGTTCCAACATTGGGTTTATGAAAACCCGAAACATTCGATTGATGAACGAAAAACAGCATGGATAAATTTATCGAAGCGATTTGGAACAGGTCTTACTGATTGGGATGGATATGAAGAAACTCGAGACACTAGCTGGCAAAGACAAATGCATTTGTACGAAGTCCCATTTTACTACATTGAATATGGAATTGCCCAACTGGGCGCGCTTTCGATTTGGAAAAACAGTCAGTCTAATTATTCCCAAGCAATACAGGATTATAAAAATGCTCTGTCACTTGGTTACACAAAATCGATTCCTGAGATTTATAAAACAGCTGGGATTAACTTTGATTTTTCATTATCTAATATTGCTGATTTAGCTCAATTTGTTTCCAAAGAACTAAGTAAATTAGATTCTTAACACATTTCTAAACAAAAAAGTAATTTGTCACCGGCATTTTTGAAGGAATATTTTAATGGTTTTTCGGAATGAAATCTCATGCTTATTATTCCAATTCCGTTTTGCTCTTTGGAAAAAAAGGACTTTTGAATCGCTGTATTGTACGATTTTTCTAACGAATCAGATGTCAAGTTATTTATTTCATTGAGGTAATCGGTTAGAAATAATTCCCTCTCTTTTTCAATTAAATTCGA
>JBIIHD010000043.1:0-7345 GCA_044236095.1 Crocinitomicaceae bacterium
AAGCAGCTGCTGGAATTACCCGTATGTAGTTATTCTGAAAGTTCTGCAGCCTTTGTATCTCAACAATTATATAATTCAGGCGAGTACGAACAAGCTCAAAATTATTATTTTATTTTAGAAAAGATTTCAACCAAGCCTAATACCCAATATGCGGCCAAGCTGGGTGTTATGAGATCAAGTTTTTTACTTCAAAATTATGATACCGCGGCAGTTTATTCTAAGTTGATTTTAGAAACACCTAATATCAGTAATTCAGTAAAGGTAGAGGCGGAGTATTCAAAGGGGATGTCTAATTTTCAGCTAAATAATTTTGCGGAGGCCTTACCATCTTTAACTTGGATCTCAAAAAACACTACTACGTCTTGGGCTTCTGAGGCACAATTTCATATTGCAATGATTTATTTTATCCAAAAAGACCTTGTAAAGGCTGATGCAGAGGCCCGAGCTTTATTGAAAATGAAACCGACCTATAATTATTGGATTGCACGAGCTCTTATTCTTCAGTCGAAAATTTGTATCGAACAGAATAATTTATTTCAAGCTGAGCAAACAATTAATTCTGTATTGGATCATTATCCAGAAAAAGAGGATGGAATAATAACAGAGGCCAATGAGGTCAAAGTAACTATTGAAAATCTTAAAAACGGCGAAAATTAATATGAAAGCATTATTTATGAATTCCAGGTTATTGGGGATAGTATTTGTATTGTTGAATTGTTTTGTGAGCTTTGCTCAGCCACCTATAGAAAATGGCGATCCAATTATCATCAAAGGAGCAGGTTTGAGAGAGGTTCAAAATGCCTATAGAATCAAAGCGGAACCTAAAATAATTGATACCAGTATCACTGCAACTTTACCAGAATCACCTTTACTTTCCCCAAATTTTTCGGTATTTGCAACTGCAATTCCGATTAAAGAAATGACTTATGGTGGAAAGGGAACAAAGCGGGAGAAATTATCTCCTTTTTATGCCAAAGTTGGAATTGGCTCTCAATTAATGCCATTGGGAGAAATGTATTTTAATTCAATTGGCAAAACAAACTGGCAGTATGGCGTTTATGCCAAACATTTAAGCAGTTTCGGTAAAATTAGAGATTACGCACCTGCTCAATTCGATCGTACTAGAACAGGAGCTTTTGGAGCTTACTCAGCAAAAAAATTCACTATTGGTTCAAAAGCGCACTATGACAATTATGGATTTCATTATTACGGCCTGATAGATACTTTGGGAATTGTTGATAAAAAAAGCATTGCTCAACGCTATCAAGATGCTGGTGGTGAAATCAACTTTGATTTGCATAATGGTAAAAAAGACACATCTATTTTGAAATTGGAGTTAGGTATTAAATATAATTTTTTTGGAACCAAAAGACCTTTAGTTGATAGTTTATCATCATGGAAATCATCTGAAAACTATGTTGCTTTTAATTCAAGAGGATCCTGTAAAGTGGGTCGTGAAAAATTTTACTTGGATCTAAATTTATTTAATAACCAATACAAATATGGGGTTCCGGGAGGGTCAATAAGTACTTTAGATACTGGAATAGTAACCAATGATTTGATTGTTCAGTTAAAACCCGGTGTAATCACACAAATGATGGATGACAAACTTCGAGTTTCAGTAGGTGTTGACGTTTCAGCAAATGTGCGCGAAAAAACAAAGCTATTTGTTTATCCTCATGCAGAAATAAAATACTCTTTGTTTGACGATATTTTTATTCCTTATATTGGTATTCGCGGAGGCCTACAACAAAACACATTGAGAAGTTTGGCGAAAACAAATGAATTTATATTGCCTAACATTAACTTGTTAAATGAAAGTAGAACTTTTGATTTTTACGCGGGATTCAAAGGCGTTCTAAGCCAGCGTATGAGTTTTAACATTGGCGCAAGCTATGCAAGAATTAATAATAAAGCCCTTTTTGTGAGCGACACTAATTTTTCCAACTTAAACAAATTTGGAGTGGTTTACGATACTTTGAACGTAATGACCGTAGAGGGTTCTATGTCATATCAAATAAATGAAAAATTAAAAATCGACGGAATTGGAAGATTTTTCTCCTATGAAACAAAAAATCAGGCATTCGCATGGAATTTACCTCAACTTCAATTCATCGCAAGGGGGAATTATATTCTTAAAGAAAAATTTATTTTCAATTTGGATATGTGTCTAGAAACAGGAAGGAAAGCTTTGGTATTTGATTCATCGATTGCGGGAGTTATTGTTGAGAACAATCAGTTTGCTGCACCATTAAAAACTTTTGTTGATTTCAATCTTGGTTTTGAATACAAATGGAATAAAAGTATTTCAGGATTTCTTCAGCTTAATAACATTGCTTCACAACGCTATTTGAGATGGTATAATTATCCAGTGATGGGCTTCCAGGTGATGGGCGGTGTAGCATTTAAGTTCTAATTTATTTAAAGTTAATCTCGGATTCAAGAACTGCTTTATTCCCGCATACATCGATAACTTCTATTCTCAGACAGTCAACATTTTTAGCTGGGCATTCGAATTTACAGCTTAATTGTTTGTTTTTGTATTCAAAGCTTGCAGGTGTCCATTCACCATTAATAAAAACATCATACTTCTGTACTTTTGATTCGTTGTCACTGATGGTCCAGATTAAATTTTTATTCTTTCCGGAAAAATTAGATTTTGTATAGTTAATAGCTTGAATTTTTGGCTTTATGGTATCGATAATGACTTTATATGTTCCAAATTTCAAAACCTTTGCAATCAAAGAGTCCTTTTCATAGTTGGTTTCGATAAAATCATATTTAGAGCCATCGAAGTGTCCAATAAAGAATTTTTCCTTTTTTAATTTTTTAGGATTAGTAAATGCCATTTTGACAATAATAGGATTTTGAATTCCTTGATTAACATCGCCAAAAGTGAAAGAATTACCATGATCGGTAATTTTATTTTTTGTTGGTTCGTAAAGACTATTTGGGTCGATAATTATGCGTCCCGATTTTAATTGAATGTTGTAGGAATTATTCGGAAGCCAGTAGTTTTTTTCGGGAAAAAAGTTTTTTGTTGTATCCATATCTCCTCCTTGAATTTGAAGACCAAAGTTTAGTTTTTTACTATTTTGATAAGCATCAATTGTTTCTATTTCAATGGGAAAACTATCGCAAGGAAAAACCCGGAAGAAGCCTTTGGAATTAGTTCTGTATGTATTCAATCTAGTCATTGAATTTTTGAAAAGTTTGTGAATTTTCAATCCGTTTTTGTATCCGCCATAATCTTTGTAGGCATTGATATATCTTGTCTCCTCAAAAGAAACTTTATCCAGTTTAGAGTGGAATAATAGCTTGTCATGGCAACTAATCTTATTTTCATACAATCCACATGAACCTGTAGGATGTGAATCATATCCGGATATACCAAGGCCTAAACCTCCATGCATCAGCGCAAAATTTGAATTTAATGCAACGCTATTGTTGCTTCCTATTTTCCCATTGCTGATAGAGAAAGTTTTAGATTTACCGGGAATTAAATACCCTTCTTTTGAAACGCAATATATATTTACCGAGCTAATAGTTGGTTTTTGAGAGTCCTTATTACCCAGTCCATATAAAAGTGGATTAAGTGGAGAATCTGTAATGGTTTCTCGAAGTTCAAAATGCAAATGAGGTCCTGTTGAACTACCCGTATTTCCAGAAAGAGCAAAAACTTCACCTCGTTTTAACGGAATATCGGTTGATTTTAAGTGCAATTCAATTTCGTTATTTTTTTGCTGTATTTGTGACTGTCTTACTAATGAATCTAATCTTCCGACAAATTTCGAACAATGGGCATAAACACTCGTTATTCCATTTGGATGGTTAACATAAACAACTTTACCATAACCGTATGGGGTTACTTTTACTCTGGCCACATAACCATCTTCAATGGAGTATAATTTTAATCCTTCGACACCATCCGTTCGATAATCGATTCCCATGTGAAAATGATTCGGTCTCAAATCCCCAAAATAAGCGCCAATACTTAAAGGAATATCCAAAGGTTTATGAAAATTAAAAGTTTGAGAGACCAAGAACAAGGTGTGAGTGAACATCAAAAAAGAAAATGAAATATTTTTTATCATAGCCCTAAAATTAAAGTGATAAATTACCTATTTAGAATTGGTAACACAAAATAATCACACAGATGTATGTTTAAAACCAAAACTTAGCCTGAGCAAAATTTAAATTATCCGGATAGTTTGAAAAATATTCTTAGTAAATGACAAATTATGTTGTCTTGAATGCTAACTTTGCACAAAGCCATTTTTATGAATGATAGAATTCAGAAAAGCATAGACTCAATTAATTCTAAAATTGCAAGTTTTAAATTGCAGTTCGATAATTTAAAAAGCCAAAATGAATCTATGTTAAAAGAAATTCAATCTTTCAAGGAAGAGTTACATGAAAAATCCCAAAAGGAGGCTGAACAAACTCGTTTGATTGAAAAGTTAAATCAAGAATTAGAATTGGCATTGAAACAAGTTATCGAACTTTCTCAGCGACCAACGGGTCGAACAAATGAGGAAATTGATGAACTGGTAAAAGAAATAGATTACTGTATTGAACAACTTAAAAAATAGTTCATGGATAAATTGTCGATTAATGTTGTCATTGGAGGAAGAAATTATCCGCTAAAGGTAAATGCGGGTGAGGAAACTCAAATTCAAAAAGCAGCAGAAGATATAAATCGTGCCATTCGTTTATTGCAAGAAAATTATGCAGTAAAAGATATGCAAGATTTGTTGGCAATGTCATCCTTACAATTACTTTCCAAAGCATCTTCGAAAAGTGTGAAAGCGGTAGATCCGGATTACACGGAAGTTGAAAATGCTATATCGAATATTGAGAGTAAATTGTCTGAAATCTAATTCTTAAACCTTTCATTTCGATAGCTTTTAGTATTAATTAAAAAATTAAAAGTTAAGATGGAAATTGTCTATGGGCTCGTTGGGCTTATTGCAGGTGGAGGAGTTGTTGCAGTAGTTCAACAAACTGCGCTAAAATCAAAGCGTGAAAAACTAATCAAAGACGCCGAAGCAGAAGGAGAAACAATTAAAAAAGATAAGCTTCTTCAAGCCAAAGAAAATTTTTTACGGTTGAAAGAAGAACATGAATCTACAATCAAAGAAAAAGAGAGAAGAATTCAATCAGGTGAAGACCGTATTAGAAACAAAGAGAAATCTTTGAATCAAAAAATGGAGGATTTAGGAAGAAAGGAGAAGGATTTAGAGAAGAAACAACTTGAGTTGGATTCGAAAATTCAAGCATTGGAATTAAAAAATCAAGAAATGGATAAAATGCAACAAAAACGAGTTGCAGAATTATCAAAAATTAGTGGGTTACCCGCTGAGGAAGCCAAAACTATGTTGATGGAAGCATTGAAGGATGAGGCACGAACGAATGCTTTGGCTCACATCAAAGAAATAGTAGAAGAGTCTAAATTGAATGCAAATCGAGAAGCTCGAAAGATTGTTATTCAATCCATTCAACGCGTCGCAACGGAACAAGCTGTAGAAAATGCTGTTTCGGTTTTCAATATCGAATCAGATGAAATCAAAGGAAGAATAATTGGACGCGAAGGTAGAAATATACGTGCTCTTGAGGCTGCGACAGGAGTTGAAATTGTGGTAGATGATACGCCTGAAGCAATAATTCTCTCTTGTTTTGATCCAGTTCGTCGCGAAATTGCACGTTTGGCATTACACCAATTAGTTTCCGATGGTCGAATTCATCCTGCGCGTATCGAGGAAGTCGTTGCTAAAACAAGAAAACAGCTCGAAGAAGAAATTGCTGAAACAGGAAGAAGAACGTGTATCGATTTAGGAATTCATGGACTTCACCCTGAATTGACCAGAATGGTTGGGAGAATGAAATACCGTTCATCCTACGGGCAAAACTTATTACAACACTCACGGGAGGTAGCAAATCTTTGTGCTATCATGGCCGCCGAACTTGGATTGAATGTAAAAATTGCGAAAAGAGCAGGCTTGCTTCATGATATTGGAAAAGTTCCTGATGAAGAACCAGAATTACCACATGCTATCCTTGGAATGAAACTCGCTGAGAAATTTGGTGAAAAAGCCGAGGTATTAAATGCAATTGGTGCTCACCACGATGAAATTGAAATGACTTCTTTGATTTCTCCTATCGTACAAGTGTGTGATGCCATCTCTGGAGCACGACCTGGAGCACGACGAGAAATTGTGGATGCTTACATTAAGCGTATCAAAGATTTAGAAGCATTGGCATTGTCATATGATGGAGTTTCAAGTGCATTTGCGATTCAAGCTGGGCGCGAGTTGAGAATCATGGTAGAAGCAGAAAAAGTATCAGATGCTAAAGCTGATGAGCTTTCCTTCACGATTTCTCATCGAATTCAAACTGAAATGACGTATCCGGGTCAAGTAAAGGTAACGGTCATTCGTGAAAAACGATCAATCAATTATGCTAAATAGAATATAGATTAAACAATTTCTATTCCTTTGTGTTTTTTTATTTTATCTAATTCATGATTCAAACAGATATTATCATCATTGGAGCAGGTCCCGTTGGTTTGTTTACCGTTTTTGAGGCCGGCTTACTTAAATTGCGTTGTCACTTAATTGATTCTTTGCCTCAACCTGGAGGACAGTGTTCTGAAATTTACCCAAAAAAACCGATTTATGATATCCCTGGTTTTCCGAGTATTTTGGCCGGAGAATTAATTGACAATTTGATGGAGCAAGCTGCCCCTTTTAAACCAGGATTTACCTTAGGCGAAGCAGCCATGAGTATAGATAAAACAGAGGAAGGTAAGTTTATCGTTACCACGGTAAAAGGAACAAAACATGAAGCTCCAATCGTTATGATTGCTGGTGGTCTTGGTGTGTTTGAACCGCGTAAACCGCCTATAGATGGTATTGAGAATTATGAAGATAAAGGAGTAGAATACATTATTAAGGATCCAAATTTCTATCAAGGAAAGCGTTGTGTAATTGCTGGAGGAGGAGATTCTGCTCTTGATTGGTCGATATTTTTAACTGAAAATAAAATTGCTTCTGAAGTTGTTTTAGTACACAGAAGTAGTTCATTTAGAGGCCACCTTGATTCGGTTCAAAAAGTAATCGATTTAGCTGAAGAAGGTCAAATCAATTTGATTACCGAAGCTGAAGTAACGGGTATATCAGGTAACGGGAAATTAGAAAAGGTTCAAATTACCCATCAAAAAAATGGATTAATCGAGCGTGAAGCAGATCATCTCATCCCCTTATTTGGTTTGAAACCTAGTTTGGGTCCAATAGCCGATTGGGGACTCGAAATCGAAAAAGGCGCAATCAAAGTAAATACATTAGAT
>JBIIHD010000044.1:0-7281 GCA_044236095.1 Crocinitomicaceae bacterium
CGTCGAAATTGGCTGATATAGCTGAAGTGAAAATAAAAGGAAGAATTCTAGTTGTAATTAAGCCTACAACCTATATGAATTTGAGCGGTAAGGCGGTTAATTATTGGATGCAACAGGAAAAGATACAACGAGAGAATATTTTAGTGATTACTGATGATATTTCTCTTCCATTTGGAAAAATTAGAATGAAAGGGAAGGGGAGTGATGGTGGTCACAATGGGTTAAAAGATATTCAAGCAGTGTTGAATTCGCAGGATTATGCTCGTTTACGGCTTGGTGTTGGCAATGATTTTCCAAAAGGACGACAATCGGATTACGTTCTAGGTCCATGGAACCCTGAAGAAATATCTACTCTTTCAGAAAGAATTGCAGTTGCTTCCGAAGCGGTAAAATCTTTTGCAACTATCGGTTTGAATTTGGCAATGACGCAGTGGAATAATAAGTAAAAGACCACCTGGACATATTTCCATCTGAAAAAATCGTGCGAATTGAATGATAGACTTTCAATTTGCATAAAAAAATTTAAAAAGTTATTTCTTAATCTTAAGTCTTTGCAAATGTTCATTTCTAATATTAACCCAATTCAATTAATTGTTATCTTTACATCAATTTAAAAGCTATGGGATGTTCGTCTTGTTCTAGTGGTGGTGGTACTCCGAGAGGTTGTAAGAATAATGGTACGTGTAGCTCAGGTGGTTGCAACAAATTGGATGTTTACGATTGGTTAGCAAACATGACTTTACCTGAAGGTCAATCTGTTTTTGATATGGTTGAAGTGCGATTTAAAAATAGCCGCAAAGCTTTTTATCGAAATGCCAATAATTTAACGCTTCAAGTTGGAGATGTTATTGTTGTTGAAGCCTCTCCTGGGTATGATGTAGGTGTGGTTTCTGTTGTTGGTGAGCTTGCACGAATTCAATTGCGGAAAAAAGCTCCGGATACCAAACCGTTTGATTCCAAGAAGATTTTGAGAATTGCTACTCAAGTTGAAATTGATAAATGGATTCAAGGTCGTACACTTGAGAAAGATGTCATGTATCAGGCTCGTTCGTTAGCAGTGAATTTGAAATTGGAGATGAAAATCTCAGACGTTGAATACCAAGCTGATTTAACGAAAGCAACCTTTTATTATACTGCAGAAGGAAGAGTAGATTTTAGACAGCTGATTAAGGACATGGCAGATCAATTTAAAATCAGAATTGAAATGCGTCAAATAGGTTCGCGTCAAGAAGCTTCTCGCTTAGGTGGAATTGGATCTTGTGGTCGCGAATTGTGTTGCTCCACTTGGTTAACTGATTTTAGAACGGTTTCTACATCTGCAGCGCGATATCAACAATTGTCACTCAATCCTCAAAAATTAGCCGGTCAATGTGGTAAACTAAAGTGTTGTCTGAATTATGAGTTAGACATGTATCTAGATGCAATCAAAGATTTTCCTAAATCCGATGTTCGTCTTAAAACTGAAAAAGGAAATGCCTTTCATATTAAAACCGATGTTTTTAAACGACAACTTTGGTTTGCTTATGAAGGAGAAATGGGATTAATCGCCTTGTCACCAGAGAAAGCAAAAGAAATCATTCGAATGAATAAAGAAGGAAAACTTCCTAAAGATTTAAAGGAATTTTCTATTGAAGTGGCGCAAGTTGAAAAAGGTGTTGAGCCAGGTTATGAAAATGTGGTGGGTCAAGATAGTCTCAATCGATTTGAAAACTCTTTTAAGAAGAAAAAAAAGAAAAAGAAACCGTTTGGAGGAAACAATGATAATAGACCGAATAATAATCAACAACGCAATTCGAACCCTAACCAGCAATCGAAATCGTAGAAAATGAAATTTATAATTTCTTTAATTCTTCTTGTCTTACTTGTTTCATGCGGTGATAACTCAATCGTAAATCAGTCTTATGAATTCAAGGGTGAGACTTGGAAAAAATCCGATAAACCTGTTTTCACTGTTGATATTCAAGATTCCACAAAGCTATATGATTTTGTTTTTATTGTTCGCACCGCAACTTCGTATGCATACAGTAACATGTGGTTATTTCTCAATTCCAAAGCTCCACAAGGAAAGGAATCCAAAGAAGCTCTTCAAGTGAAAATAGCCGATGAAACGGGGCGTTGGATTGGAAATAAAACAGGGAGTTCTGTGGAACATTATGTGAAATTTTCAAATCGAAAACTTCCAATGAAAGGAAAGTATACTTTTCGTTTAGAATTAGCTACTGTCGAAAAAGAACTTCCAAATGTGTTAGATGTTTCATTTACGGTTCGTGAATCTGAACCGGTAAAAAAAGGAAAGAAATAATTATTTTTTTAGGAATTCTATATTCCGTTTCAAACCTGAAAATTTAGTTCGCTTTACGGCGCTCAATTTAAACAAATCATTAAAAACATCTTCATTTAATTCTGCCCATTCGGTTGAGTTCAGTTCTAGCAGTTGAGGCTTTGGTTTAAATCGTTCTTCAGTTGATAATTTAGAAAAGCGATTCCACGGGCAAACATCTTGACAAATGTCGCATCCAAACATCCAATTTTCCATTTTTCCTCTGAATTCATTAGGAATAATTTCGTCTTTTAATTCAATTGTCAGGTAAGAAATGCACTTGGATCCATCGACCAAATAAGGTTGAACGATAGCTTCTGTTGGACAGGCATCGATACAACGAGTACAAGTTCCGCAATAGTCTTTCATCGGACCATCAGGTTCAATCTCTAAATCGATAATGATTTCTGCAATGAAGAAAAAACTACCTTCTTTCGGATGAATTAAATTAGTGTTTTTTCCAACCCAACCCAACCCTGATTTTTTTGCCCAAACCTTATCCATTACTGGTGCAGAATCTACGAAAGCTCGTCCATTAATTTCTCCAATATTCTCTTTTAAAGAATTGATGAGGTCTTTTAATTTATCTTTTATAACAATATGGTAATCTTCTCCGTAAGCATACTTCGAAATCTTTGGACTTTCTTCGTTTTGTTTCTCTTCCGGATAATAATTAAGCAATAATGAAACAACTGTTTTGGCATCATCAACTAATAGCCTGGGATCTAAACGTTTATCAAAGTGATTTGCCATATAGCCCATCTTTCCGTGATAATTAAGGTTGAGCCATTTTTCCAATCGTGGAGCCTCTTCTTTTAAAAATTCTGCATTTGAAAATCCGCAATAGAAAAAACCTAATTCGTGCGCCTTTTCTTTGATGAATCTTTTATAATCAATTGATTTCATTTAGAACAACCCTCCTTGAGTCCAACCCAAGTCTTTACCCAAATGCTTGAATGCTTTATCGGTTGCTTTCCTGCCTCTTGGTGTTCGCATTAAGAAGCCTTCTTGAATAAGGAATGGTTCATAAACTTCTTCCAAAGTTCCGGCATTTTCGCCAATTGCTGTGGCAATTGTTGTTAAGCCAACTGGTCCACCACTAAATTTGTCAATGATCACTTTGAGAATTCGAATATCCATTTCATCTAAGCCGTTGGCATCAACATTCAAGGCATTTAATGCATATTCAGTTATTTGATCGTCAATTTTTCCGGATCCTTTGATTTGTGCAAAGTCACGAACTCTTCTCAAAAGTGCATTGGCAATTCTTGGAGTTCCCCTGCTTCGGCTGGCAATTTTGAAGGCTGCATCTTCATCAATGGCTATTCCAAGAAGACCTGCTGATCGCTCAACGATCATGGTTAACGTTTTTGAATCGTAATATTCAAGTCTAGAGTTGATTCCAAATCGAGCGCGCAAGGGAGAGGTTAGTAAACCTGATCTCGTGGTAGCTCCAATTAGTGTAAAGGGATTTAAATTGATTTGAATACTTCTTGCATTGGCACCAGAATCAATGAGGATATCAATCACATAATCTTCCATGGCAGAATAAAGGTATTCCTCAACTACTGGACTCAAACGATGAATCTCATCAATAAACAACACATCTCCTTCACCAAGATTTGTGAGCAACCCTGCTAAATCCCCAGGTTTATCTAAGACAGGGCCACTGGTAACTTTAAAACCGACACCTAATTCATTGGCAATAATATTTGCAAGGGTAGTTTTTCCTAATCCAGGGGGACCGTGTAATAAAACGTGATCGAGCGGTTCATTTCTCAGTTTTGCGGCTTTTACAAAGATTTCTAGATTCTGAACCACCGGATCTTGACCTGAAAAATCAGTCAAATACTTTGGTCGCAAGACTTTATCGTAATCTTGTTCTCCTGAATTTTGGGCTTCTTCCCGATAATCAAATGAATCCTCCATGTGTATGTACAAATGTACAAAGAGTTTTAGAAGCAGAACTAATTCTTCAAAATTCTACCTTCTTCAAATGCCGTTTTGTTTTTATTGGCCAATTGTCCGCAGGCAGCGTCAATGTCTTTACCTCGGCTTCTTCGAATATTGACAATCATATTTTTAGATTCCAAAATACTTGCAAAGGCATTTACTTTTGCTGAATCAGCTTGTTGAAATTCGCCGTCGTCGATTGGATTGTATTCTATAATGTTGATTTTACAAGGAACACATTTAGCGAAATGAGCCAATTCATACGCATCTTCAGGTTGGTCATTGAAATCTTTAAAAATGATGTATTCGAACGTAATTCGACTTCCTGTTTTTTCATGAAAATATTGCAGTGCTTCAGAAAGTTCTGCCAAATTATTACTTTCATTGATTTCCATTATTTTATTTCGTTTTTCATCATTTGCTGCGTGAAGTGAAAGAGCCAGATTAAAACGAACTTGGTCATCGCCCAGTTTCTTTATCATTTTAGCAATTCCAGCAGTTGAAACGGTGATTCTTCGAGGTGAAATACCCAATCCGTCTGGTGAACATAAAATTTCAGTTGATCGTAAAACGTTTTTGTAATTCAGCAAGGGTTCACCCATTCCCATGTACACGATATTAGTCAACGGCCTTTGTTGATTTTCTAGTGAAAGTTGATTTAAATAAACCACTTGATCCACAATTTCACCCGGGGTCAGATTTCGTAATAATTTTAGTCGACCAGTCGCGCAAAATGTACAGGCTAAACTACATCCAACTTGAGATGAAATACAAGCTGTTGATCTGGTGGTTGTTGGAATTAAAACCCCTTCAATTACTTGTGACTCTCCAATCGAAAAAGCACATTTTACGGTTCCATCTTTACTGATCTGTTGATCTGATAGTGTTATATGATCAATGAAAAAATCTTTTTCTAATGAAATTCTGAGCGACAAACTCAAATTAGACATTTCTTCAAATTTCAGTACATTTTTTTTCCACAGCCACTCATATATTTGCTTTGCGCGAAAAGATTTTTCACCTATTGAAGTTAGGTAATTTTGAATTTCAGCCAACGAGAGATTTCGAATGTTCAGTTTATTCGTTGGAATCATAGAAGAAAATTTCGCGGGTTAGCGATTAATCATCACCGGCATTACAAGCATTAGAATGTCTTCATCTTGATTTTCAGGTAAGTTCGGCATAAGCAAGCCAGCTTTACTGGGAATACTCATTGCTAATCTAACTTCGATAGTATCTAAATTAGAAAGCATATCTACTAAAAATCGCGAATTAAAACCTATTTCCATGTCATCACCATCGTAATTACAAACCAATCTTTCATTCGCTTCATTCGAGAAGTCAAGATCTTCAGCAGAAAGCATTAATTCAGATCCGGCCAATTTTAGTTTAATTTGATGAGTCGTTTTATTGGAGAAAATCGATACACGTTTTATTGAACTCAAGAATTGCTGTCTGTCGATAGTCAATACATTTGGATTTTCTTTCGGAATAACAGCTTCATAATTTGGATACTTTCCGTCAATTAATCGACAAATTAATGTTAGATCGTTGAACGTAAATATGGCATTTGATGAATTAAATTCAATTGTTAAATCTTCATCACCCCGCACATTCGATTTGAGCAGATTCAAAGGTTTTTTTGGTAAAATAAAAGAAGCATTACCATCGGCAGCAAAATCCTTTCTTGTATAACGTACGAGTTTGTGGGCATCTGTTGCAACAAAAGTAATTTCCTTATCTGAGAATTGACAAAACACACCACTCATTACCGGTCTTAATTCATCATTACCGGTCGCAAAAAGTGTTTTATTAATTGCTCTTGATAATATTTCACCTGTAATTCTAACAGAGCTTTTGTTTTCTAAAACTGGCAGTTTGGGATATTCTTCCGCGTTAAAACCAACCATTTTTGATTTCCCATTATCGTATCCAATTTCAATTCCGAAATCTGAAGTAATTCTGAATGAACAAGGCTGATCAGGTAAATTTTTCAATACATCAAGCAATAACTTAGCAGGTATGGCAATTTTTCCTGACTCTTCAACTTGAACTTCTAAAGAAGTAATCATAGTTGTTTCAAGATCTGAAGCAAGGACGATTAACTTATCATCATTAATTTCAAATAAAAAATTATCCAAAATGGGTAAGCTACTGTTTGTACTTAATACTCCTGAAATACTTTGTAAATGACGTAAAAGTGTAGTACTGGATACGATGAAATTCATAATTAAAGTTTAACTTTTTAAACGCCACGAAGATAATCACTTTCGTTTTACGTATTACGTAATATGAAAAATATTTATCCTTTTTTACTCAATTTTTCAAAAGAGTTTCGATGGAAGATTTTGAAACGTAATGATAGTTGACCTGAGCACTTTCAAAAATTGATATTGCAAAATCTTTGTTTTGAGCAGTTTTAATTAACTCACCATAAATAGGGAGCAAGTATTTTCTACGACCGACTTTCGAAATGAATTGTTCCATGGCTGAAAATGCGGGTTTGTAATCATTTCTTATCGCTACCAAATACCATTCGGTCATCACTTCTGCGTTACCCCAGTTGGTGAAATTCATATAGGCGTCTGCTAAAGCAAGGTTTTCTGGATCCATTTTTTTAGGTAGTGATCGAATAAATTCAATCCATTCTTGAGTAGAAAAATCTGAACGCTTGATTTGAGTTGTAACTCGCTTTTTTCTCCAAGAATTTGGAATGGATTCATAAGTTACTATGGGTTCAAAGATATCGACTCCTTCACCAAATTCTTTTGCTAATTTTTGCATATGACTGAATTTTTCTGATTCAACTTTCAAACAATTTTTTGGAATTCCTGAATTGTAAATCCATTCGTCGGTATCAAAATTAATCGAGTTAGGAATTAATAAATTCGCTTTCAGGTACTCGACAAACTTTTCCGTACTAACAGTTTGAAATGCAAAATCGTTAAAATATTTTGTTAGAAATTGATCCATTTTTTCTCTTCCGACCTTTTCCTCGATGGTTTTCA
>JBIIHD010000045.1:0-7270 GCA_044236095.1 Crocinitomicaceae bacterium
ATTGCAAATGAAAAACAAATTGAAACTGCGATAGGTGAGAGAAATCGTCTAGGATATTTGGAAGCAAAAACGCTTAATTCGATTGAGTCGTTTCAAATATTCATTGATAAGTACCCTGATGCAATAGAGGTGTCTAATGCAATTTTAGCTAGAGATAATATAGCTTTTAATAAAGCGATCGAGTTAAACACAATTGATGGATTCAAATCATTTATTACGAATTTTCCCAAAGCAGTTCAAGTGAATCAGGCATGGTCGAAAATTTATGAATTGGAATTTGAATTAACAAAAAAAAATAATACAGTTCAAGCCTATGAACTATTTATAAGTAAATATCCAAATGCACCGTACGTTCAAGAGGCTACTAAAAGAATCCATCAGTTGGCATTTGAAGAAGCGAAATTATCTAAAAGCTCTCAAATGGTCGAAGAGTTTATTTCTAAATACCCAATGTCAGCTCAATTATCAGATGCAAAAAATCTTTACGACGACTATTTATTTGAAGAATTGACCAATAACGAAAATTGGATTTCTTATAAAAATTTCATAGAAGATTATCCTGAAAATAGAAATATTGAAAATGCCAAGTTAAAAATTTTCGAAATGGGCTTTGAAAAAGAGGATGCCCAATTATTAGATTATATTTTAACCAATTATGATTACAATGATTCGTTAGTTCAAAAACATTATGAATTGTTTACAAATGACGGGGAATTAAGTACATTAATGAAGTATCAAGAGAATTATCCTGATTTTTATATTTCAAAGTATTACGAGGATTACACTTATGCTGACATAGCTAATAAAATGCTTTTGCATTTGCCTTACGATAAAAAAAAATACACAACCTATATCAATTATTTATCTACTGTTAAGGATAAGGAACTTGCATTTGTGGTTGTTCAAAGAATTCTTTCCCCTTATATTTCCTCTAAACAATATTCAATTGCAATAAAAGAATTAGATAAACTCCCTATTGATTTTAAAAACGAAAAAATAATTAATCTACGTTCACTACTTTCTTCAAAGGTTGACAATTCTATTAAATTAAATGCTTGTAAGGATATAAATACTTCAGGGAATGAATTCTCTCCAATAATAACAGCAGATGATAAAACAATATTTTTCTGTGGTCAAAATAGACAAGACAATATTGGAGGAGAAGATATTTTCGAATCAAACATCAGTAATTCAAATTTTTCAACTCCTTTTTTAAACGATTTGTCCTCTTCATCGGGTAATGAGGCTCCTGTTAGTATATCGAGCGATGCAACGAAAATGTTTTTGTTTCAGTCGGGGAAGTTATATTATTCAGAGAAAAATTATTCTGGTTGGAGTGAATTGAGAGAGATAGATGAAGAGATTAACAGTGGTGAATGGCAAGGTGATGCCATGCTAAGTAGTGATGGAAATTATTTGTTTTTCTCAGCAAATCGAGAAGGGGAGATTTTCAATATTAATAAAATGTCTGATAAAGTTTATCACGGTGATATTTTGTATCCGACTGATTTATTTCTGTCTAAAAGGGATTCAGAGGGAAATTGGAGCTATCCCGAAAATCTAGGAGATGTAATAAATTCAAGATATTGTGAGAGATTTCCTTTTCTGCACCCGGATATGAAAACACTCTATTTCTCGAGTGATGGTCATGGAGGATTAGGGAAATTAGATGTGTTTATGACAACAAGGTTATCAGATAGCTGTTGGACATGTTGGTCAAAACCGATAAATTTAGGTAAGGAAATTAATACAATTGAAAGTGATGCCGGATACAAAATAACAACTTCGGGTCAGGAAGCATATTTTGCACTTAATAATCGAAAATTACAAGAATCGAGCGTTCTATTCATTTTAGATGTTTCTGGATCAATGTCTGGAGATAAAATTGAAGAATTAAAAGTAGTAAGTAAAAAGACTATTGAAGATGTTATAAATAATAATGCAGAAGTCTCAATTACAGCATTTGACGGTGATTGTAATGCGCCAATAACCTATTATTTGCCATTTACAAAAGATTATAACGAAGTTCAACTTTTTATTGATAATTTATATTCAAGTGGTGGCACACCAATGTATGAAGCTTATTATCAAGCTAGTCATTTGCTTAAAAACACAGCAAGTAAGACTTCAAAGAACAAAATATTAGTCTTAATGACTGATGGCGATGCCACTAGTTGCTATAATCTTAACGATGTATTATATAAACTAAAGAGTGAAAAATCGTTATTTCGGACTCAAACAATAGCATATGGGGTTAGTGAGAATAGCACGGCATATTATGATTTAAACGAAATATCTACCTATTCAGGTGGTGATTTTTATCATGCAGCCTCAACTGAAGATTTAGGAGCGGCATTTGAGCAAGCAAATAGCAATATTTATCAGATTGTTTCAGGGCCTGATAATAAGGATATTTATAAAATTAATCTTCCTGCCCATCTTCGGCCAGATGTTGTCGCTAAAATTGAAGGAGAGCTCAGAAATTCGAAAAATAAGCCGGTTTCAACAACAATTAGATGGGAGGATTTAGAAACAAATTCTGTGATTGGCACCTCCAAATCTGATCCAATTGATGGATCTTATTTTATTGTTTTACCGATGGGTAAAAATTATGGCTATTTCGTTGAGGACACCTCATTTTTTCCGATATCACAAAATTTAGATTTACGAAATGTTTCCAATGTTGTTGAAATTAAAAAAGATATTAAAGCTATTTCTTTTCAAGAAATGATTGATGAGAAAATAGCAGTACCTATGAATAATCTTTTCTTCAATCCGATGAAGAGTGATCTTCTCCCCAGTTCAATTCCTGAGTTAAAAAGAATGGCGAAAATTATTAAAGATAAAAATTTATCCGTAGAGTTGAGTGGTCATACTGATAATGTCGGAACTGAATCAATGAATTTAAAATTATCAGAGGATAGAGCTAATAGTGTAAAGAATTACTTAACATTACAAGGTGTTTCTCCTTCAAAAATTAAATCTGTAGGATATGGTTATTCAAGACCAAAGGCATCCAATGAAACGGAAGAGGGTAAAGCTTTAAATAGGCGAGTTGAAATATTATTTACAAATTAATTTTTTGGATTTAATCCATACCCATTTCTCACTTAAATCCTCGTCTCTTCTTGATTGCTTCGTATGCATCTTGAATCATTTGAAACTTTTCCTTGGCTCCTTTTTGATGTTCCTCGCCCATGCTAGCAACTTTGTCAGGGTGAAAAGTAACTGCCATTTTTCGATAGGCTTTTTTAACTTCATCGTCCGATGCAGATTCTTCAATTCCTAAAATTTTATAGTCGGAATCAACATTGCGGTAAAACATATTCTTAACACTTTCAAACTCAACATTCGGAACTCCTAACATAGCTGCGATTCGTTCAATTAGCTGCATTTCCGAAGTAGAAACATCGCCATCTGATTTAGCAATTCCAAAAAGATAATGAATCAATTGAATTCTTACTTCCGGTTGCATTCTGTTTCGAATATCGTTGCAAATTTCATTCAACGGAATAGAACTGGCATCCAAGAATTTTTTTAATGTTAGAAGTTGTTCTTTTTGAAAATGACTTCCAAATTGATTCGTAAAAAATGCCTTCACATAATCTAATTCTGCCTTTAACACTTTTCCATCTGCCTTCATTACTGCAGCAGATAAGGCCATCAACATAGTTTGTACTTCATTGACCCCACTTGATCGTTGCTGGTAGTAATTAAAAACGTCATCAGGATTCATATTACCAAATCCTCCCCTCACTTTATTTCTCTCAGTCATATCGAACAAAGAGCCAATGATAAAACCTAAAATTGCAGCACTAAAATTCTTGAAGAAAATAAGACCTGCGATAGCAAAAATGAATTTGTACAAAATAGATAATTTAAAAAAGCGGGACCGAAATCCCGCTCAAAATTAAAAATATTAACCTTAACTCAAATCGAAGAATTGTATTTTTAATTTAAATTCTTTAGTGATCTTTCAATAAATGAATCCAAAGCTTCACCTTTCAACATTCCTTGAGACAAAAGCGCTAAATCAGCGAGATATTTTGCCGATTCCTGCTGCCCTGCCTCATCCTTCGATAGAATAGATGAAATTGTATCGTGATTTGCATTTACAACTAAATTGTACATTTCGGGAAATGCACCGTAAAATCCTCCGCCACCCATTTTTTGTTGTTCCATCATACGACGAATAAATTCTGGCTGGGTTACAATGATTGGAGCCTCATCGGAAGACATACTTTGAATTTGAACAGTGAATTTTTCTTTGCTTACAACACCTTCGAAAACTCCCTTGACCTTTTCCTCATCATCTTTGGAAAGTTTAGATGGAATTTCTTCAGATTTCTTTATCAAATTATCTAATGAATCGGAGTCAACTCGTGTAAAGGAAATCTTTTCGAATGATTGTTCCATTTTGGAAATCCAATGTGATGCTAATGGACTGTTCAATGTCAGTATTTCATATCCTCTTTCTTTTGCCTTTTTAACCATTGAAAATTGCTCTTCCGCATCAGGTGTATATAGAAAAACAACTTTATCGTCTTTGTCTGTTTGAAGTGGAGCAACCTTTTCCTTTAATTCATCAATGGTGTAATATTTTCCATCCGTGGTTTTTACTAAACTAAATGACTTCGCTTTTTCAGCAAATTTATCATCCGTAAGTGTTCCGTACTGTACGAAAATTTGTAAATCGTCCCATTTAGACTCAAAATCAGCACGATCGTTTTTAAACATTTCCGCCAACTTATCTGATACTTTTTTTGTGATGTGGGAAGAGATTTTCTTTACATTGCTATCACTTTGCAAATAAGACCTTGAAACGTTCAATGGAATATCAGGAGAATCAATTACCCCGTGCAATAAGGTTAAAAATTCAGGGACAATTTCTGCAACGCTATCCGTTATAAAAACTTGGTTGGAGTAAAGATTTATTTTATTTCTCTGAACTTCAACATTTTCTTTAATTTTTGGGAAATATAAGATTCCAGTAAGGTTAAATGGGTAGTCAACATTCAAATGAATGTGAAACAAAGGTTGCTCGAAAGTCATGGGATACAATTCACGATAAAACGCATCGTAATCCTCTTGTTTTAAATCAACCGGAGCTTTCGTCCAGGCGGGTTCTGGGTTATTGATTTGATTTTCAACTTCTGTCGCAACTCGCTTGATTTTACCATCCTCGTCTTTTTCTCCTTCCGGTGAATCAATATATTCTGTCTTTGTACCAAAAACAATCGGAACAGGTAAGAACTTACAATATTTATTTAAGATGTCTGAAATTCGGTTTTTCTCTAAAAATTCAGCAGATTCTTCATTTATGTATAAAACGATGTCTGTTCCGCGATCAATTTTGTCAATATTTGTTATAGAATATTCAGGTGAGCCATTGCTTTCCCATTGAACAGCTTGAGCACCATCGTATCTAGCCAAAGTTCTAATTTGTACTTTTTCAGCCACCATGAATGCTGAATAAAACCCAAGTCCAAAATGACCTATAATTTGCTCAGCTCCTTCTGTTCCTTTGTATTTTTCAACGAATTCCTCAGCACCCGAAAAAGCAATTTGGTTGATGTATTTATCAATTTCTTCTGCTGTCATACCAATTCCACGATCTCGGATGGTCAATGTTTTTTCTTCTTTATCCAGAATGACTTCTACTCTTAAATCACCCATTTCGCCTTTGAATTCTCCATTTTTGGCAAAGAATTTCAATTTTTGACTAGCATCAACGGCGTTGGAAACCAATTCACGTAAGAAAATCTCATGATCCGAGTAGAGGAATTTTTTAATAATTGGAAAAATGTTTTCCGTTTGAACATGTATTTGCCCTGTTTTCATAACTTTTATTTTAATTTCGATGTTGGCGACTAGTCAACCTTTATGCCATTGGATAAAAACTGACAATCTGTCAAAGAGTATTGAAAAACTGGCAGAAAAGGCGAAAACTTAATAATTAGGAAATGAATTCAGATTTACTCATTCAAGAATTTTCAGACGAAAAATTTGTGCAAGATACAGTAAATCAAATCTATAAAGATTTTTCTCGCTGTGGTTGGGATATGGAATGTTTTCCTTTGGAAAATAAATTAACCAAAGTTGAGATAGAAGAGTTGATAGCAGAAAAGTTGGTTGAAATCATGAAATACGGAGAAACCCAATTGCTTCAATTGATTTACATTATCGATATACCAGAAAAGGAGTTTTTATCCATTGTTTCAGAACCTATATTTCCGCAGCTTTTGGCAGAGAAAATAGTTATAAAAGAAGCGTACAAGGTATATTTACGTTCCAAGTTTAAATAACTCACGGAAACTTCGGGAATTGTTGAAAGTCTGGGTCACGTTTTTCCAAAAATGCATTTTTTCCTTCTTGTGCTTCAGCTGTCAGATAATAGAGTAGGGTAGCGTCGCCTGCAAATTCCATCAACCCATGTTGTCCGTCTAATTCTGCATTCATAGCACGTTTGATCATTCGAACTGCCAAAGGACTACGCTTCATGATGGTTTTACACCATTCGACAGTTGTGTCTTCTAATTCTGAAAGTGGAACAACTTTATTGACCAATCCCATTTTTTCGGCTTCGTCTGCTGTATATTGGTTACACAAAAACCAGATTTCTCGCGCTTTTTTCTGTCCAACGTGTCTTGCCAAATAATTAGATCCAAATCCACCATCGAAACTACCAACTTTAGGTCCAGTTTGACCAAAGCGTGCGTTTTCAGAGGCAATAGTTAAATCACAAACAACATGTAAAACATGTCCACCACCAATCGCGTAACCATTAACCATGGCGATTACCGGTTTAGGTAATGATCGAATTGCTTTATGTAAATCAAGTACGTTTAAGCGAGGAACTCCATTTTCAGAAATGTAGCCTCCAATTCCTTTCACGTTTTGATCCCCACCCGAACAAAACGCTTTCTCTCCTTCACCGGTTAGAATCACAACGCTGATATCGTTTCTTTCGCGACAAATATGCATGGCATCTAACATTTCCATATTCGTTTCAGGACGAAATGCATTATAAACTTTAGGGCGATTGATTGTTATTTTAGCAATCCCATCAAAAAGTTCGAATTTTATATCAATGTAGGATTTAATGGACACCCATTTTCTATTGGACATAACTCTAATTATTTAGTTTACAAAAATAACAACAATGAAGAAGTTGTGTTTAGCATTCTTTAAAATTGTTGAATTCTACGTTCTTTATTTTCTAATGTGAATACTAGCGATTTTGTAAGTCTTTAATTTCAATAATTTTACC
>JBIIHD010000073.1:0-6043 GCA_044236095.1 Crocinitomicaceae bacterium
ACGTTAAGGTCTTTGCATCAGTTTGTTGAACGATCAAATCATCCGTATGCCGTTCGCATGTACGCAGGAAAATTCAGTATCGAAAATCATACAACACCCGGTGGTAAACAATACAAATTGATGAATTTACCTTATTTTTTAATGAGAAAATTGGATGATTATTTAAGACTGCTTTGCGGTTAATAAATTCAAATACGATTTCATTAACAAGCGTAAAATAGGTATTTTTGAAAACTATGTTTAGAATCTTTTTAGTTTTATTATTGGTACCATTCCGTTTTTTCTCGCAAGAATTCCCTGCTGGATGGACTGGTGTTTACGCAGGTGAAATGCACATCTTGACCGGAACAAAGAAAAGTGCTGTAGATGTTTCTTTGGAAATTAGAGAAAAAGTGAAAGATTCTGCTTGGACTTATAAAATGACCTACCAAGCTCCATCAGGAGAAGTGGTCAAGGATTATCAAATCATTAAAACTACTGATTCTGAGTATTATATGGATGAAGGAGGGATAAAAATTGCCATGAAATATGTCGAACATACTTTCATGGATTATTATCAGGTTGACAGTACTTATTTCACTTCAATTCTCCGCAAAACGGATAAAAACACAATCACTTTTGATTTGTACGGTGGATCAATGAAAGAGAAAAACAAACTTACCACCAACATAGACGATTTTTTTGTGCATGCCTATGCACCATCTTTTGTTCAATCCGTTAAATTAAAAAGAAAGAGAAAGTGAAATATTTCATTATTTTCATTTTAGTTTTCTTCAGCAAATTAGTTTTCAGTCAAGTAACTCCTACCATTGAAATCTTTCAAGCAAATCTAACCGCTTTATCCGATGCCTTCGAAAATAGAGATTATTCGTTAATACATTCCATGCTGCACCACAAAGAAGTGAGCGATGAAATATTCAAAAATGAAGTGGAATTCGCTTTAAATGATTCTCTTTTACCCGCGAAAGTGATTATACGGATGAATCAAATTGGAGAATTCGGGCCTTTATTGTCCATAATTAAAAATGAAAGGGCTTACACACGCTATTTGGAAAAATCTGGCGTAAAGGCAGAAAACTGTTTTGCCTATTTCCATGAAATAAACAGAATGGATGTCTTAGTGCTTGCCGAATGGAATGGTTCAACGTTTCGCTTTATACGAATTAAGAATTTGAAGTTGCTTGTATACTAGTGCTTTGTTTTTAATTACAGTGAATTGTATGCCTTTTATCCAATTGAAATGTTTAGATGCTTCCCTAAACCAAGTTCAATTAATTTGTAATAAGTAGAAATTTGGATATCGCTTAAGCCACGTTCAATTCTTGAAATATAACTTTTTTTCGTTCCCGTTTTTTCCGCTAGTTCCTCTTGAGTTAAGTTGGCTTCAACGCGTGCCTCTTTCAGCATAACGCCTAATCTAAAAGCAAGAGAATCCGCATCAAACTGATCTCTATCTGCGTTTCCTTTTTTTCCGTATTTCTCGTCAAGGAGTTGATCGAATGTTTTAACGTTTTTCATCTTCTTTCTGTTTTAAATATTCAGTTTTTAAATTCTCAGCGAGTTTGATTTCATTTTTTGGAGTCTTTTGCGTTTTCTTTACAAACGCGTTAGTCAAGACAACCAATGTTCCTTCATCCTGAAAGCACAGTATTCGAATGCTCTTTTGAGATGTAATTACTCTCACTTCATAAATCCCATTCGTGCTTTCTAGTTTCTTAAAGAACTTAATTGGAACTTGTCGTTCAAAGCGAACTAGATCTAATACATATTCAATTTTTAACTGAACTTTTGCATCCTGAGATTTATAAAAGTCAATTACATTATCCCCGAAAAAAATGATTTCTCTTGCCAATGAAACAAAGTTAACTAATTAGTTTACTTTATCCAAATTTATACGATACTTTTTTGGGTTGTTCATTGTCAATAAATAATTATAGATTGGCGCTCGCGATAGCACCACTTATTTGCTAATACCATGTATTTGTTATTTATTCGAAGTAATCCGAATCTATAACCTTTACCTCGTAGTTATTAAGTGTTGATATTCCAACATTATTTACCGATCAAAAAAGTAATTTGGTGTTTTTTTCATTCCATTTATATTTTTTCGTTTTCATGAATTAGACTTAAAAATTTCCCTGAAATCGCTAGAATTAATATATTCGTAGTCACGGAATGGAATGTATCCTATTTTCGTTTTATCAGAATTAAAAACTTAAAAGCACTTTTGCCACAATAATCTACTTATTAATGAAATTTTCAAAATAATCACCCAACAATATTGACGTGTTTTTACCCAAAATTAAAAATTATTAGTGTAAATGTACCAAATATTGGTAATTCTTCCCATTGGGAGAAAAGTTTTGTTATCCATAACGTTTTGCAGCTACAAGAAGTTGGCGATTTCGGAGACGAAAACTGTCTGCAACCAATGAACCTGATACGAAGCACAAAACTTCATATAACCACTGAACCGTCAATTTCTTGTAGGTGCTGTTATATGCCGTTTTCCCTTAGTCTTTTAAGCATCATGTAATTATACATTTGATTCATCATGTCAACTACTAATGGATTTGTGTTTTCTGGGATTCCACCCTTAATGATAGGTTCTGGGAAGTAGGCCAATTGATGAAATACATTATTGGTTGTTTTGGCTCCATATAGTTCGTTCAATAAAGCAAAACAAAAATCAATACCGGCGGAAACTCCAGCTGATGTCCAATATTTTCCATCTTGTACAAAACGCTTATCCACTGGTTTTGCTTGAAAGTGCATTAGTGCTTTTTTTTTCATGTACCAGTGGCTAGTAGCATTTTTGTCTCTTAATAGCCCTGCTTCTCCCAAAATCCAAGCTCCTGTGCATACACTTGTAGTATATTTAGAATTTTCATCTATCATTAATAACCATTTCCTCAAAATCGTATCTTGTGACATATTTAAAGTACCGATAGAACCTCCTGGAATAATTAGTATGTCTAATTTTTCTATATCTTCTATAGATTTTTGAACATTAAATAATGTTCGACCACTCTTAACTAATCCCTTCTTGTACCCAATTAGTTCAACATGCATTTCCTCAACGTTTGATAAAACGCAAAGAGGACCTAAGAAATCGAGTGTAAAAGCTCCATCATACACCAAAATTCCAACAGTATCTATGGGATTTGATTTCGATGCACTTATCAATAAATGCAATCCTTCACCAGTTAGAATTGTTTGTTGGTTTTCGTATTTAATATTATTTTTTAGTTTGTTAAAAGTTGATGTATCAGGATTATATTCTAAATCCAACATAGCTGCTTGAGTATAATTATCTCCGTAAATTTCATGAATAAGAAAAAGCATTAAGTCAATACAGGCTGTTGATTTTTCAGATGTATAATATTTCCCATCCTTTATATATCTCGATGAATCGTATTGGACACCATATAATTCTAAATTCTCTTTGCCTTTGAAATTAACTGTGGCAGCTTTTTTTCCATTAAGAGCACCTATTTTGGCAAGTAACAAAACTCCATATCCAGATGCGGTTGTTATTTTTGTGTTTTTATCAATATTTTTTATCCATTCAAGAAGTTTTTTATCATTAATCACATTTTGCATTACGGTTCCTTCTGCACCAGGTATTACTAAAAAGTCAAGTTTTTTAATATCTAAAATTGTTTTCTTTACTTCAATCTCCATTAAATTACCCTTTATTAGCCCTTTTCGATTTATTCCAATATATTCTATTTTCACGTTCATTAGTTCTGAAAGTACAACCATTGGAGCAATCGTTTCCATTGCATCAAATCCATCATATACCAGAATGCCAATAGTTTTAATTTCAACATTTGGTTTACCAAGCAGTTGAGTCATTACTTTTTTATGATTCAAAAGTGTAAGTTTAGGTAGTTGGGTTAATGAATCATTCGAGTTTTGTCCCATAATATTAGTAGAAAGAGAGCAAAACGTGATTATGAATAGTAAAAGATGTTTCATTTTTATTTTTTTAATATGTAACTTAATGTTAAACCAAATGTGCGGGGCCTGTTTATTAAAGTGTATTTAAAATATCCTGGCATTGCATAGGTAATGTATTTTTCGTCAAATAAATTCTGACACCAAATGGCCAGATTAAATGAATGGAATGTAAAATCAACTTTGGCATTAAATAAATTATAAGGTTTCTGTTCAATTGAGTTCACAATATCGAAATACTGAAGTCCTATTCTCCTCCAATCAAAATGCAAATTAATTGCTTTCTTTTTCTTAAAAGGAATAAGCTGAGTTGCAGACAAAAAAACAGTGCTTTTAGGAGCAAAGATAGTCTGGTTACCTTTAATGTTAGTGCCTAAATAATTAAAATCACCGTATCTGGCATTATTTATCCCATATCCTCCGTTTAATTGTAAACCGGGCAATGGCATTGCGTTTATCTCAATTTCAGAGCCTATTGAATTCACGTTTCCAATATTTTGTACAACCCAAATTCCTGGTTCTGGTTGCACATCTAATTGCAGATCTTTCCAATGGTAAGCAAATAGAGTAGCCGATAAAACAAATTTCTTATTCTTAGTTCTTAACTTATATCCCAATTCGCCATTATCTGAAAATTCTGGATTATAAAATCTATAATTTTCATTGGATGTAAACATATTCATCCCACCCACACGATACCCCCTTGTATAGGATATATATAACAATTGTTTATCATTGAATTGATAATTTAAAATCAATTTAGGACTAATCGCATTATACATTTTTTGCATACTAGATTCAGGCAATGTGTATATTCTAGTATCATCAGGGTTTACTCTAAACTTTGATACAGAAGCATGTCGCATTTCAAGGTCATACCTTAGGCCAGCAGTTGCAGTAATCTTTTTGGAAATAAAATATTCATACTGTCCAAATAATGCTATGCTTTTGTTGATTAAAAGAGACCTGTTTACTTCTGTACCAGGCTGTGTGCCAAATAATAAAGCTAATTGTTGATAGACGCTTGCAAATTGCTTATCATAGTGCTGATAAAACAAATTTGTCCCCAAAATCCATTTATATTTAGTTACATTTGGTTTAGAGCTAAATCGCAATTCATAGTTAATTATATTTTGAGGGACGCCTTCGCCTGTTTTATTTCTAAAAGATGCCCCATATGCATAATCCAAAGAGCTAACGTCCAAATCTATTCTATCATACGATTGCAAAACAAGTTGATGATATAGAATAGATATTGCATTGAACCTAGACCCATAATAGTTTAATGAGATAGAATTATTGAACAGCGTTCTTTCATTTTTGCCAAGTACATTTACATTGATGGTATAGGGTTTTACAAAAGCAATGCTATCATTTGGTGCCGCTAAGTAGTAAGCACTTGCGCCAACTGATTTGTCATTTTGAATTTTTGAATTTAATGTAAGTTTAAGTTTTGTGTTAATGTACCACTTCAAAAATAAATTTGCATAATATGATTCTTCATCACCAAGTCTCTTTCCGTCTTCTGGTGTTCCTTTTAAAGGTTGTTGAAGAAATGTAAACTGGTCGGACAAGTCATTTGTATAAAAGCCAAATTGTTTAGCATAATTTCCAGTAATTCCCAAAAATAGTTTGTTCCTTTTTAATGGTGTTTTAAATGCGAATCCATATCGTTGAAGCCCCTGATTACCAATACTACTTTGAAGCATAGCTTCTGTTTTGTTTTTAGGTTCATTTGTTATAATATTAATAACTCCACCAATGGCATTTCGACCATATTGGGTTCCTTGTGGTCCTCTCAAAACTTCTATCCTATCAACATCAAATAATTGCATTCCATTTGCAGAAATATCTGACGCACAAACACCATCAACATAGGTAACAACAGCAGGATTTTCGCTAAAAACGCTTATTCCTCTTAATGCTATTTGTTGTTGATAGCCTACCCCCAAATTACCATATTGATAGTTTGGAATAACTCCTGTCAAGTTGCTCATATCCCATATTCGTAATTGCTCAATTTTTTTTGCTGACAGAACAGAAACTGAACTTTTGTTTTTCAAAATATCCTCATCTTCTTTGT
>JBIIHD010000046.1:0-7245 GCA_044236095.1 Crocinitomicaceae bacterium
AGAGGATGTAAGTCAAGTACGTATGTATTTAGGTCCAGGAATCATGTATACAATTAACTTAATCGTATTATTTTTCATGGTTATTTACCAAATGATTCAAATAAGTCCAATTCTTACCTTTTATGTTCTTATGCCTTTACCGGTAATGTCTTTTCTAATTTATAAAGTTTCTTCGAAAATGAATTTATTGAGTAAAAAAGTTCAAGAAGAACAATCCGTATTATCAACAATTGCTCAAGAGTCTTTTGCCGGAATTCGCGTGATAAAGGCGTATAGTCGTGAGAAAGAAACATCTTCCACTTTTTCTGACTCTTCAGCTAATTACAAGAAGAGAACAATGAGTCTTGTTTTGGTTAATGCTTTATTTATGCCAACGATGCTTTTTTTGATTGGTTTAAGTACTCTATTATCGATTTATCTTGGTGGATTGATGGTATACGAAAAGTCAATATCTCTTGGCGCTATTGTAGCATTTATCTTTTTTGTGAACAACTTAACTTGGCCTTTTGCTAGTATTGGATGGGTGACGTCTATCATTCAACGCGCTTCAGCTTCTCAAAAGCGCATTAATGAATTTTTGGAAATTCAACCGGATGTAGTCTCAAAAAACGAGAAAAAAATTGATTTTCAAGGAAAAATTGAGTTTGATCATGTTTCATTCACCTATGAAAATACAGGTATTGAGGCTATTAGAGATTTAAGTTTTGAGATTAATAAAGGACAGACTTTGGCAATTATCGGTAAAACAGGAAGCGGTAAATCGTCCATTTTGAGTTTGTTAATGCGTCAATTTGATCCAAGTAGTGGTGAGATTCGTATTGACGGCGTTCCGCTAAAAGAAATTAATCTTCATTCTTTTAGGGATCAATCAGGTATAGTTCCGCAGGATGTGTTTTTATTTTCAGATTCTATTGAGAATAACTTAAAGTTCGGTTCATTGTCAGATAAAACTTCAGATCAAGAATTAATCGAAGTAACCAAACAAGCTCATGTTTACCATAATATCGAAGATTTTCCCGATGGATTTAAAACTATTTTAGGGGAACGTGGAGTTAATTTAAGTGGAGGGCAAAAACAACGATTAAGTATTGCAAGGGCACTTATCCGAAAACCGAAACTTTTAGTATTAGACGATTGCTTGTCCGCTGTAGATACTGAAACAGAAGAAATTATATTAACAAATTTGAAGAAATATCAGTCCTCGAGAACAACACTCGTAGTTAGCCATCGAATTTCGACCGTTAGGAATGCGGACAAAATCATTGTTATAGATAAAGGAGTAGTGATTGAATCAGGTGATCATGCCAGGTTAATGAGTCAAAAAGGCGTTTACTCTGAAATGTATGCTAAACAATTGGCTGATGAAAAGCAATGATGCGATGTTTCAATTCATTCAGTAAAATACTTGTAGCTCCCCAAATTATTTTTTCTTGAATCTTAAAACAGGGAGTATTCTTTAGTTTAATGCCATTTTCTAATTGAATGTCATGAAATGATTTAGCTTGAGGATCTAAAATTTCAGAGATTTTCAATTCTAAAATTTGGTTAACTTCATCAATATTAGGGTAAAGTACCGGTTTTTCCGAATGTAAAAACACGAACGAATGAACAAGAAAATTACTCACGGGAATATAGAGCGTTGTTAAACTTCCGCCCTCAATTATATGAGAAGATGATATTCCAATTTCTTCTTTGCTCTCGCGCAAAGCTGTATCGATTAAATTATTGTCTTCCTCATCTTGTTTACCACCTGGAAATGCAACTTGACCTGCATGTTTACGCATAGTCATTGGTCTTTCTATCAAAATTAGGGTTGGTTCATTCTCGAAAAACAAATGAATTCCTACTGCAGCGTTGATAGGATTCATGGAAGATTCAAACCCGGTTTTACGGTACGGAGCCATTTCCAAGTGTGATTCCTGAGAATTAAATGGTTGATTTATTATTTCTTGTAAACTATTTTGCCAAGTTTGGGGATGAAAAAGCATCCTTGTTATTTGATGTATTTGTCTAATGTAATATGAAGATTCAATCCTCGCAATTCATTTCCTTTTGCAACAATATTTCCTTCACCATCCATAAGAAATGCGGAAGGTATAGAACTAACAAAATAGGCTGAGGAAGCTTTTGATTCTAAATCTATAACATGATATTTCCATTTTAATCCATCGTCCTTAATGGCATCTTTCCACTTTTGCTTGTCTTTGTCCAAGGATACGCTAAAAACTTCAAATCCTTTCGCATTTTTGAATTTTTTCTTATGATATTTATCGTAAGCCTCTACCACTTTTGGGTTTTCAGCTCTACAAGGGCCACACCATGAAGCCCAAAAATCAATTAATACCATTTTCCCTTTTAAGGATGACAATTTGATTGTCTTACCTTTGGGATTGGTTAGCTCAATTTCCAAGGCAGGATTGGAATTTACTTCAGTCGATTGTCCCGTTGATTTACAGGAAAATAGCGTTAAAGCTAGAAGTAAGTTGAATACAGTTTTCATTTTATCCGATTCTTCGAATGTCTGCGCCAATATTATTCAGGCGTAATTCAATATCTTGATATCCGCGATCGATTTGTTCGATATTGTGTATCATACTCTTACCTTGAGCGGAAAGTGCAGCAATTAATAAAGATACACCCGCTCGAATATCAGGAGAGGTCATTTGAATACCACGTAAAGGAAATTCTCTATTTAAACCAATCACTGTCGCTCGATGCGGGTCACATAAAATAATTTGGGCACCCATATCAATTAATTTGTCCACAAAAAATAAGCGCGATTCAAACATTTTTTGATGGATCAGTACAGATCCTTTAGCTTGAGTTGCAACAACAAGAATGATAGAGAGTAAATCAGGAGTAAAACCAGGCCAAGGAGCATCGTAGATTGTCAAAATTGAGCCATCGATAAACGTATCTATCTCGTAATTTTCTTGAGCCGGAATGTATATGTCATCACCTTTTTTCTCTAGTTTAATTCCCAATCGACGAAAAACATTTGGAATGATTCCTAAATTCTCCCAACTCACATCTTTGATTGTAATTTCAGATTGAGTCATGGCTGCTAATCCAATGAAACTTCCAATTTCAATCATATCGGGTAAGATTCGATGGAAACAACCTTTTAATTCTTTGACTCCTTCAATATGCAATAAATTAGACCCAATTCCATCAATTTTAGCTCCCATAGAATTCAACATCTTACATAATTGTTGAATGTATGGTTCACATGCTGCATTGTAGAAAGTCGTTTTCCCCTGAGCCATTACAGCAGCCATTAAAATATTTGCTGTTCCCGTTACAGAGGCTTCATCTAAATGAATGTATGTTCCTTTGAGATTTTTTGCTTCGATTGAATAGAAGTGTTCACCGGCATCGTAATTAAATTTTGCACCTAATAGAGTAAATCCTTCAAAGTGCGTATCTAATCTTCTGCGTCCAATTTTATCTCCACCTGGTTTAGGTATAAATCCTTTTCCAAAACGAGCCAGTAGGGGGCCTACAATCATTATTGAACCACGTAGAGCAGAAGCTTTCTTTTTAAATTCTTCTGTTTCTAAATATTTCAAATCAATGTCTTTCGCTTGAAAATTATAAGTTCCCTTTTCAACTTTTTCAACTTTGACTCCCATTGATTGAAGTAAATTAATCAGTTTATTTACATCAACAATATCTGGAATATTAGAAATAGTTACTTTTTCGGCGGTTAATAAAGGAGCACATAAAACTTGTAAAGCCTCGTTTTTAGCTCCCTGTGGAACTAATTCTCCTTTTAATTTTTTTCCGCCATGGATTTCAAAAGATGCCGACATATCTAGTTCTTTTTGAATTTCTTTTTCTGTTTTTGCTTGAAACTATTGTTTTTATTTGGTCGTTTTTGCCCGTTCGTCATCCCCATGGATCTTAGAAGAGTATTCGTATTTGTTAACTCGTCTGGATTATCAAGGACCAATTCACCTTTGGAAAGTTCTTTTAAATTTCCAGCGATCACATGATTTTCAACCGCATCATTGTTATGAGAAAGATACAGTTTCTTCATGAAATTAGCCATTGTGTTTTTCAAAAATTCCTTTTCCTCCGGGGATTTAGTTTCTTTCGCTGTAGCAAGAATTTTTTCCGTGTATTTTCCATAATGTCCATATTTTATTGAACTTTTGGGATATTCCAGTAATTCTGGTTTTTCCATTAGTTTCTCTAACTTGGGAATTTCATAAGGAGAATCCACGTCAAGCTGAAAATCTGACATTAAAAATAGATGAGTCCATAATTTATGTCTAAAGTCATCCACATCGCGTAAATGTGGATTTAATTGCCCCATAACCTCAATAATTGCCTGAGCAGCACGATTTCTCTCATCACGATTTTCAATTTGCATGGCAAACGTGATCATATTTTGAACATTTCTACCATATTCCGGCAACAACAACTTATCTCTTGTAGTATTATATTCCATTTTAATTATCTAAGTGTTTTCCCAACGCCTCGTTATATAAATTTTTGACTTCTTTAATAAAGCCAAAATGTTCTCCGTCAATTTGAAGCTTCCCTTTCGTTACATGACCAATAAGGGTAAAATTAACTCCATTAGCTAACATGGTTTCGATGAATTCATCTTGTTTTTCTTCAGTAACTGTAATGACAATTCTGCCTTGCCCTTCACCAAATAAAAATGCGTCTGTTCTTATTTCGACATCTGTTTCAATATCGAATCCGAGCTCTCTAGGGAAACTCATTTCTGCTAAGGTAACAAATAAACCTCCATCAGAAATATCATGAGCAGCATTTATGATGTTATTTTCTATCAATTGATTCACTGCTTGTTGAACATTAAATTCCTCATCCAGATTAAAATAAGGAGCAGGCGAGTTTTTGATTCCATGATGAGCCACTAAATATTCCGAAGAGGCAATGTCATTGGTGCAATTTCCAATAATAAAAATAAGATCCCCTTTTTGTTTAAAATCGAGAGACATAACTTTATTTTTATCGGGGATTATTCCTATCATTCCAATGGTTGGAGTAGGGTAGACCGGAATCTCGACTCCATTTGAAACTGTTTGATTGTAAAATGAAACATTTCCACCTGTTACAGGAGTATTAAATTTAATACAAGCAGCTGACATTCCTTTAATTGCACCAACAAACTGCCAATATGATTCTGGATTGTAAGGGTTTCCGAAATTAAGACAATTGGTCACTCCACTAGGAATACCACCTGAACAAGTAATGTTTCTCGCTGCCTCAGATACTGCTATCATTGTTCCAATTTCTGGATCTGCATGAACATATCGGGAATTACAATCAACGGTCATGGCTAAGGCTTTTTGAGTTCCTTTGATATTCACAACCCCTGCGTCAGAAGGGTTATTGGTGCTCATGTTTTTAGTTCCAACCATAGAGTCATATTGCTCATAAACCCATCGTTTTGAAGCTATGTTCGGTCTTTGAACTAATTGATAAGCAACTTCTTTCAAGTTTTCCGGAACAGGAACAGAATCTACTGAGAAAGATTTATATTCTTGATAGTATGCCGGTTCTCGGTATTCACGCTCGTATTGTGGCGCACCTCCACCTAATACAAGTGACTCAGCAGGAACATCTCCCACTAATTCACCATTCATGTAGTAGCGAATACGACCAGTGTCTGTTACAAAACCAATTTCTTCTGCATTTAAATCCCATTTATCAAATATTTTTTTAACAACATCCTCTTTTCCTTTATGAACCACAACCAACATTCTTTCTTGGGATTCAGAAAGCAGAATTTCGTATGGAAGCATATTGTCTTGACGAGTAGGAACTTTATCTAAATAAATTTCCATTCCAACATTTCCTGCTGCACTCATTTCGCAAGTTGAACAAGTTATTCCGGCAGCACCCATGTCTTGCATTCCGACAATTGCATCTGTTTCAGCTAATTCCATGGTTGCCTCCAAAAGAAGTTTTTCCATGAATGGATCTCCCACTTGCACGGATGGTAAATCATTCGCAGAATCTTCAGTTATATCTTTAGAAGCAAAAGCTGCCCCAGCGATTCCATCTTTTCCAGTAGAAGAACCGACAATGAAAACCGGATTTCTAGGACCTTTCGCTGTTGCCGAAATAATTTTTTTTGTGTCAATAATTCCTGCAGAAAAAGCATTTACCAAAGGATTAGTATTGAAGGAATCATCAAAAAACACCTCGCCACCAACAATAGGAATTCCAAATGCATTTCCATAATCCCCAATTCCTTTCACGACACCTCTAACTAACCATTTTGTTCGCGCTGATTCAATATTACCGAAGCGAAGTGAATTCAACTGAGCAATAGGACGAGCACCCATTGTAAAGATATCTCGATTAATTCCACCAACCCCTGTGGCAGCACCTTGATAAGGTTCTAGGGCGCTTGGATGATTGTGTGATTCAATTTTAAAAACGCATCCTAAACCATCCCCGATATCAACAATTCCCGCATTTTCTTCACCTGCCTTCACGAGCATGTGAGGACCGTCTTTTGGCAGTTTTTTTAACCATAAAATTGAGTTTTTATACGAACAATGTTCAGACCACATGACAGAATAAACAGCTGTTTCAGTGAAATTAGGGGTTCGACCCAAAATTTGCTTAATCATTTCAAACTCATCGGCTCTAAGTCCTAAATCTATGGCTTGTTCTAACGTTGCTTCTTGTTGGATTGTAGTTTGCATAAAATTTCTTAGTGAACAAAAATAATCAATCTATTTAACAGGGGATGCAGGGAAATAAAAAAAAGACAAAGTAATCGTTATATCCGATGTACATTGTTTAAAAATGGATTTAATATTAAACTTCTGGAAATGTATAAAGCTAGTTTACGAAACAATTTAAATGAATACACCAAGTTTGAAAAGCCTTTACGGAGAAATAAGTTATTCATTTTATTCTTTCCTATCTTTGAAAAAAAAAATAACAGTATGCGATTCATTCTCTTTTTTTTCCTTGTAACTGCTTTTCAAATTAGTGCACAAGAGCAATTATTATTTCAGGAGCCTTCATTGCCTATATTGCAACTTGCTGATTATGATAGACCTCCATCCATTTCTATGGATAGCAAAAAAGCAATGGTGCTATTCTCTTACAGAGAAACTTATAAAACGCTTCAAGATTTAAATCAAGAGGAGCTCCGTTTGGGTGGTTTGCGAGTAAATCCAATACTCAACATTTCTTCCACACAATCCTATGTTACGAATTTAAAATTGAGAACGCTATCAGATGTGAAAG
>JBIIHD010000047.1:0-7230 GCA_044236095.1 Crocinitomicaceae bacterium
ATTATGAGAAACATGTTTGCCTTTCTATTGCTTTGAAACTTGGTGAATCGATAAAGAAAAATTATCCGGGAGTAAAAGTGATTTACACGCGAGACAAAGATGTATTTGTTGAATTGCATGAGAGAGCAGCTATTGCAAATAGAAATAAAGCAGATTTGTTCATTTGTATTCATGCGAATTCCGCCTCTCCAACTGCAAATGGAGCTGAAACATACGTTCTAGGTCTTCACAAGTCTGAATCTCAAAAGCAAGTTGCAGAGCGAGAAAATAGTATTGTGAAATTGGAAGAAGATAAAGGCGCACGTTATAAAAATATTGATTTGTCGCCCGATGCATTGATTGCCATTCAACTTCAAATGTCGGTTTATTTAGATCAATCTATTTCTTTTGCTGAAAAATTACAAACAGAATTTAAATCCATAGGTAGACATGACCGTGGAGTGCGTCAAGCAGGGTTTCTTGTACTTCATCAGACAACTATGCCCAGTGTTTTAATTGAAACGGGTTTTTTGACAAATCCAAGTGAAGAGCAATTCTTGGGTAGTAAGGACGGTCAAACTAAAATGGCTGATGCCATGTTCAAAGCATTTAAAAAATATAAGAATCAATTAGAAGGTGTTAGTGATGAAACATCGACTGGAACAGTTGAAAATAAAGTCAAGGATGAAAATACAAATTCCTCAAGTAAAGTCGATGAAAAACCAAGTAAGAAGGACACGATTGTTATTAAAGATACTACTTCAGTTGTAGCTACATCAGATAAAGTGATTTTTCGCGTTCAATTTGATATGTCAGACAAACAGATACCGCTTAATTCTTCTCGGTTTAAAGGTCTTGATGTCTTTGAATACAAACACGAAAATTCTTATAAATACACAGCGGGCAAGTTTATTGGTGATTTTAACGGTGCAAATGCATACAAACAACAAGTCAGAAATTTAGGTTTTTCATCCGCGTTTGTTGTTGCATTTTTAAATGGAGAAAGGATTAATTTGGAAAAAGGTATTAAATTAGCACAAAATTAATTAGGTGAGATTTTCAAAAGAGATAAAGGCGGGATTGATAGCTATTGCAGCGATAGTTTTTCTTGTAGCAGGGGTTAATTTTTTGAAGGGAAATAGTTTTTTTGGAGGAGATCGAATTTATTACGCCTATTTTCCAAATTCTGGTCAAATTGCACTCTCAAATAATGTAACCTTGAATGGTGTAATTGTAGGTAAAGTAATGACAATTGAATATGTCGGTTCAAACCCAGCAGATAAAAAAGTTAAAATAGGATTCTCTATCGCAGAAAAAGATATCCAAATTCCTAAAGGTTCTTATATCGAAATAGGTTCTTTGGATTTATTGAATAAAGGAATGCTATTGCATTTTAGTTCTGATTTGTCCAAAGGCTTTGTTCAGCCAGGTGAGACTATTGAAGGTAGATTATCCATTGATATGTTTTCTCAAGTAAAACAGTATGCAGACCCGATTTCGCAAAAGGTTCAGGCGATGATGAGTTCAGTTGATAAAATGGTTGGATCTCTATCAGCATTCTGGGATAATACAGCTACATCAGAAATTGAAGGTAGTATGCAAGAAGTGAAACTTGCAATCAAGAAACTGGGAAGAGTAGCTTCACAAATGGAAAGTTTTGTGGGAGAAGAGAAAATAAAATTCGATCAGATTCTGACGAATGTAGAAAACATTACCATGAACCTCAAGAAAAGTAATGATGAAGTAACTGCAATAATAGGAAATACAAAGAAAATTACTGAAGATGTTTTGACATCGAAATATAAAGATGTCATAACTGAAGCTAAAGAGTCTTTGAAAAGTTTCAACGATTTACTTTTGAAGATTAAAAGCGGTGACGGGACGATTAGCTTGTTGTTAAATGACAAACAATTATACAATGAACTTGTTAATTCAAATAAAGATTTACAAAATTTGGTTCAAGATTTACAGAAAAATCCAAACCGCTATATTCATTTAAGTGTCTTTGGATCAAAGGTTAAAGGGACTCAATTGAGCCCGAAAGAAGAAAAGAAGTTGAAAAAAATATTGGATTCTATTCCGGAATAATTTTAAATGATGATTCAGATTATTGTTTTTGCATTACTATTGATTTTAGGAATTGGATTTTTCACCTACAACGCATTAAAAATCCGTCAAAATATTCTTTTAGGTAGAGATATTGATAGATCTGGGAATTCGGGTGATCGATGGAAAACAATGTTATTAGTTGCCTTTGGTCAAAAGAAAATGTTTTCTCGACCAATCCCGGCCTTACTGCATTTAGTCATCTATGTTTCATTTGTTATTACTCAAATTGAACTCATCGAAATTATCGCCGATGGGTTGTCTGGTAATCACAGAATGTTTCGAGATTCACTTGGGAATTTTTATACCTTCATTATTAGTTTTATTGAAATATTATCAGTCTTAACATTTATCGTTACGATTGCATTCCTAGCAAGGCGGAATATGCTTAAACTTCCTCGTTTTACGATGGCGGAATTAAAAGGTTGGCCGATGAAAGACGCCAATTTAATTTTACTTTTTGAAATCATTTTGTTGTCTTGTATTTTTACGATGAATGGTGCTGACGAGGCTGCTCTCAATCTTCATTCAGGTGAATCGTATCATTTCGCAATCAGTCAGTATCTTGGTCCTGTTTTGTTTGGTGGAATTAAATCTTTAGACACCCTTCATTTACTAGAACATATAGGATGGTGGGGGCACATTATAATGGTTTTTCTCTTTTTAAACTATTTGCCGTATTCAAAACATCTGCATATCGTTTTAGCTTTTCCTAATACGTTTTTTTCCAATTTAAGTGCAAAAGGAAAATTTACTAATATGGAATCAGTTACAAACGAAGTGAAATTAATGCTTGATCCTTCGGCTGATCCTTATGCAGTATCATCATCAACAGAGCAAACTCCTCAGCGATTTGGAGCGAAGGATGTAACAGATTTAACTTGGAAAAATTTATTGGACGCCTATTCTTGTACAGAGTGTGGAAGGTGTACTTCTTCTTGTCCGGCCAATATTACGGGAAAGAAGTTATCTCCAAGAAAAATAATGATGGATACAAGAGATCGTCTTGTTGAGGTAGGTGAAGGTATTCGTAAAAATGGTAAGGATTTTCAAGATGGTAAAAGTTTGCTTGGTGATTACATTACCGAAGAAGAAGTTTGGGCGTGTACATCCTGCAATGCATGTGTTCAGGAATGTCCGGTGAATATTGATCCGCTGTCAATTATCATTGATTTGAGAAGGTATTTGGTAATGGAGGAGTCAAAAATTCCAACTGAATTAACTGGAATGCTTACGAATATTGAAAATAACGGTGCTCCTTGGCAATTTTCTCCTAACGATCGTTTAAACTGGGCAAATGAAGAATAGGATTGAGCTTATTGATCTGATTGAAGATGGTCAACATGTTTCTCCCGTTTTGCCTGAGCATGTTAAAAATTATTTAATCGATATTGACGGGACTATCTGCGATGACATTCCCAATGAGGAACCAGAAAGAATGGCAACTGCAAAACTATATCCAGATGCTTTACAAACAATCAACGACTGGTATGACCAAGGTCATATTATTACTTTTTTTACTTCTCGGTTAGAAGAGCACAGAGAAGTTACTGAAAATTGGTTGCTTGAGCATGGGTTTAAATATCACGGGATGTTAATGGGTAAACCTCGTGGGGGAAATTATCATTGGATTGATAATCACATTGTCCGTGCTACAAGATATACAGGTAAGTTTACACATTTAAAAGAAAAAGTTACTAATATTCAAGTTTTTGAAGAATAAGCTATGAGTTTGAAAGTACCTACAATGGCTGAAATGCTTGCTAACGGTGAATCTGCAGATATTCTTTTCTGGGTTGGCTGTGCAGGTAGTTTCGATGATCGAGCGAAGAAAATCACAAAGGCGGTGGTTAAAATATTAAATCATTGCAATGTAAAGTTTGCAGTCTTAGGTACTGAAGAAAGTTGTACGGGAGATCCAGCAAAGCGAGCAGGCAATGAATTTACGTTTCAGATGCAGGCAATGATGAATATTCAAGTATTAAATGGTTATGAAGTTAAAAAAATTGTAACTGCATGTCCACATTGCTTTAATACTTTGAAAAACGAGTATCCTGAATTGGGTGGCGAATATGAGGTAGTTCATCATACACAATTAATTCAAGATTTAATAAATACCGGTAAGTTGGCTTTAGAGGGAAATCAAACATTCCAAGGGAAGAAAATCACTTTTCATGATCCTTGTTATTTGGGTAGGGCAAATGATGTATATGAAGCACCTCGATCCTTGATTGAAAAATTGGATGCAGAACTCGTTGAAATGAAGCGCTGTAAAACTAATGGATTATGTTGTGGGGCAGGTGGAGCGCAAATGTTTAAAGAGGCAGAAAAAGGTAACAAGGAAATAAATATAGAACGAACCGAGGATGCCTTAGAAACTAATTCTGCAATCATAGCAACAGGATGTCCTTTCTGTAATACGATGATGACTGATGGAATAAAACATGCGGAAAAAGAAAATCAAATACAAGTTCTAGATGTTGCTGAATTGATTGCCAATGCTGCCGAACTTTAGCGAAATATTTCCAGAGCTTCCAGATTCAAGTCGTGTTTGGTTATATTTGTCAAATAGGATATTTGATTCAACGGAACTTGATTACATTGAAAATGTAATTCGAGATTTTACCCAAAGTAAATGGTCCACACATGGCTCAAAATTAGAATCATCAGGAACAATATTATTTAATCAACTTATAATTTTAGCTGTTGATGAACGGAAGTTAAATGCTTCGGGATGTTCAATTGATTCATCTGTTCGCATGATAAAAGAGTTAGGTGCTGAATTGGATGTTGATTTTTTTAACCGACTGTATGTACTAGTTCACGTTCAAAATCAATTAAAACGTATTCATATCCATGAGCTTAAAAATTATTCTAAAGCTCAATTAATAAATCCCTTGGTTACAACGCTTGGTGAAATTCGTAAAGATTTTTTAGTTGAAGTAAGTAAATCATCACTTGTTATTTAATTAACTTGATTCAGTTTGTAGAATGAGGAAAATAAATTTTTTGGCACTTCTCGAATGATATTTTGGTGCAACTAAGAAATAATACGTAGAAAAAATTACAAACTTTAAGGTAGATTTGTGTAAACATTATTAAAAATAGAATTATTTTTCGAGATCAACTTTAATTTTGATCATACATTAAAAACCACAATTATGAAAACAGTATTTTTCGCATTATCAATCTTTATGTCTTTATCATTATTTTCACAAAAGACAAAATCTAAAGCAGTATGGTTTAAGCTCGATGATAAAGAGTTATTACCGAAAAAAGTTGGAGCCAACCTTAAGTCAAAAGACGAAACTCTAAATTTAATTATAACCAAGAACAAGGTTAAATCTGTTGAATATGTATTTTCAAATTCTCGTAATCCTGAATTACAAAAAGTAGTGCAATTTACGTGTGATTGCGATGCGGAAAATTTGTATGCGGATATGGTAAATAAAACAAAAGCTGTTAGAGGAGTTGAGTTGGCTCCAGTTTATGAAACCTTGGCAACGCCAAATGATTACACCACTGTTTTTCCCACTGATTATGCGTTGAATCTAATCGGAGCACAAGCTGCTTGGGATATTACAACTGGTAGCTCGTCTGTAATTATAGGTGTCTCCGATCAAAATTTTGATGTTACACATGAAGAACTTGCTGGTAAAGTATTGTTTTACGACGCTACAAATACATCAACGAAAACACATGGAACTGCAGTGGCAATTAATGCGGCGGGTAATACTAATAACGGGGTTGGAAAATCTTCAATTGGTTACAATTCTTCTCTAAAATTGTATCGTATGAATTACAACGATGCATTAGCTGCGTCTTATGCAGGAGCTAGAGTTTTAAATCTAAGTTGGACGTCAGGATGTACATACAATTCATATGCGCAAGCAGTTATTGATGAAATTTGGAATAATAGAACATTTATCGTTGCTTCGGCTGGCAACGGAACTACATGTGGAGGTCCATCCAACTTAGTCTATCCTGCTGCTTACAATCATGTTTTTGCGGTTACTAGTATTGGACCTAATGATAATCACGAAAGAACACCTGGAAATCCTTCGACGACTCACCAACATAATTCATCAGTAGATATTTGTGCGCCAGGTTATGATGTTGCTATATCGGCAGGTCCTGGATGGTATTTAACGAATAACGGAACCTCCTTTGCTGCACCATATGTAACTGGAACGGTAGCATTAATGGTTGCTGCTAACCCATGTATTTCTAATGATGAAATTGAGTCACTGTTAAGAGAAAGTGCTGTAAATATTGATGCATTAAACCCAAGCTATGCTGGACAACTTGGTGCGGGTCGTTTGAATGCGGGGATGGCTGTATCAAGAGCAAAAAGTATGACAGAATTGTTCATTGAATCTGATGTCTTCTCACAAGGTTGTACTCCAAATTCAGGAAAAATTCAAATATTAAATGGAGTTTCTAATCCGGAAGTTAATTATACATATACATGGTCAAATGGATCAACATCGCCTATATTAACCAATTTATCAAATGGCACTTATACGGTAACAGTTAATTCACCAGCCACTTGTGCTTCAAGCACTCAAACCTTTGTAATCAATACAATTGAATTGCAAAGTTCAGCTCAAATCACAAATTCTACCACACCTACAATGCCAAACGGAGTAATAAATATTAACGTTAATGGTACTTCACCCTTTACATATTTATGGAATAATGGAAGCCCCGCAGAAGATTTGAATGGTATTGTTTCAGGTAATTACAATGTTCTTATTACTGATGCCACAGGTTGCTCAAGAACATTTAACTATACCGTAGGATACAACAGAATCAAACCGAGGTTTAGGAATTAAATTTTTTTTATTCACTAGAAAGAGTCGTTTCATTCGTGGGGCGACTTTTTTATATTTTAGAAAATTAAATAATTAAACATATGAATTAAATTTAAATTTTTTCTGGCAACCATTTATCTAATTTTTCGTAAATTTATTGCTGTTTTACCAAACAAAAATTATGAAATTTATATTAGTTTGCTCTCTTGTTTTTATCTGCTCTTTCGGAATTTCTCAAGAAAGAGTTAGCCATACCTATAAATTTAGTATTCAATCAATTACGTATTATTCTCAAGCGAAACCCTATTATGATCAAATAAGGGTAATATTT
>JBIIHD010000048.1:0-7228 GCA_044236095.1 Crocinitomicaceae bacterium
TCTGATTATATTCGAATTCCGAAAGTGTTGACTAAATAAATTATCTTCTCCTTCTTTTCTTATTTGCTGGTCCTGATAAAATATTACCAACTTCTCTTCCTATTTTTTGAATAGTCTCAACTCCTGCAGCAAGAGGTGAAGCAGAAATATCATTGTATGAAGAATATAATGGATCAATTTCAGAAGCTGGATAAATATAAACCACATCATTTTCAGGGCAAGCTTTTTCAATTTTTCCGGTAAATGAATCCATTTCTAGTCCATAAGAAACTGCTCCTTTTCGAGCTAAACATGCGATAATAAGATCATTTTTATTCTTGTTATATAACAAAAAGGATTCATCTAAATTTTGAATTTCAAAGAACTTAACCGGCAACTCAATTTTATTCGCAATTCCCACTTTAACAAATCTGTCTCTTGTGGTACTTGTTGAAAAAAGTTCTATTTTACTGTTTAATTCTTTGGCTAAACGAAAGATCCGTTCCACCCATATAGCAAATGAATTTTCTAATTCACATAATGGAGGAGCCATTACTACAATGTTGGAATAGGAAATCATGGATTTCTCAAAATGACAAAAGAAAATAGTTTTATCACATACATCCATTAAATGTTCTCGATCGTCACCCACCATTCGTTTAATGATGTTCGTATTTCTATTATCATTTATTACTATAATATCTGCCACAAGTTCTTTAGAAACTCGAGCTATCCCTGAAGACAAGTTATAATCAATAGTTGCAATAGTATTTAATTTCGCTTCATGACCTGAAAAATGTTTTACAATTTCCTCTAGCGATTTTCTAGATTTTCGAATCATCATCTCAGCCTTTTCATTGTTTGGATAGACACTAACCACTGAAATGGGATTTATTACCTTTGGATCCGAAATCATTAATGAAAAATCAATTAAACTTTCATTTCCGTTTAATTCATTCATTGAAACCATAATATGTTGGTTTCTCAATTTTGTTTCATTTTGATCTCCTTCACCGGCTTCATTTATCTGGATTAATAATTTTTTACCTGCACTTTCCGTAACAAAGGATGCCGTCATACAAGTAAATAAAATCAATAAAACAGTTCCATTTACAATGTTGATATCAAGAATTCCGTCTTTGTAACCCACCATAATAATTGCTAAAGTAGCTGCAGCATGACTTGTACTTAATCCAAAAATCACTTGTCGTTCTGTGGAAGACATTCTAAAAATTAATTGAGTTGCGAAGGCTGCTAACCATTTACTGAAAATAGCAAAAACGGTAAGCACCCCTGCAATGATCAATGGCCAAGTACCCTGCAAAAACGCCCGATAATCTACCACCATTCCAACATAAATCAAGAAAAAAGGGATAAAAAGAGCATTCCCAATAAATTCAATCCTATTCATTAAAACTGAGTTATGTGGAATCAATTTGTTCAGAACTAACCCAGCGACAAAAGCACCAATGATATGCTCAACACCAGCAACCTCTGCTAAAAACGCGGCAAAGAATACGACAGAAAGAACATAGATGTATTGAGAAGATTTTTCGCTATCCAATTTACTGAAAAACCATCTGGTAATTTTAGGTATTCCAACGAACATGATGATGGAAAAAATAGTTAATGAAGTAACTAACCGTATCCAAAAAGCAGAATCTAAATTGCCCTTAGAAGAACTCGAAATAATGGCCAAAATAATTAAAACTGCAGTATCGGTCAAAATGGTTCCACCAACTGTAATTGCTACTGATGTATGTTTCGATAATCCATATTTACTAATTATTGGATAAGCTACTAATGTATGTGTAGAAAACATACTGGCCACAAGTAAACTAGCCATTTTATCTAAATGAAGGATGTAATGACAAATTGGGTATCCTAAAGCTAATGGAAGAATGAAAGTCAACAAACCAAAAGTTAAACTCTTATTAAAATATTTTTTAAACTGTTTCAGGTCAAGTTCTAAACCAGCCATAAACATGATATACAACAATCCTATTGTAGAGAATAATTTGATTGAACCTTCTGATTTTAACGCATTAAAACCAATTAATCCAAAAGCATGAGGACCTATCAATAGTCCTGAAATAATTAAACCAATAATCCCTGGTATTCTAAATTTTCGTAAAACAATGGGAGAAAGAAGAATAATAAACAATAAAAGAGAAAACACCAAAACTGGGTTCGTCAATGGTAATTGAAATTCAGTAAGCAGGTGTTTAATGAAATGATCCATATGATATAAAGATAATAATTTCAAATTAACCCAATTTCATAAGTTATCAAATTTTTCGCATAAATTGATTTTTAAGAATAAAAAAAGGCCGGAAGTAAACTCCCGACCTTTTGAAAATAAACGAAAAGTGATTAGAATCTCCAACCAATTCTTGCGTTTCCGATAAAATTATTACCGAAACCGCTTGATTTTGCAGGCTCTGATAAAGAAGTTGTTGTAGTTCCTGCTGTAGTAAATTCAAACTCTCCAGCTTTTTCTGTCATAGACTGGAAGCCAAGTCCTAATTCAAGACCAACATAGAAATTCTCAGCAAAGTAGTAATCTGTACCTGCTACAAGATTCAATCCAATCATGGAAGTTGGAGCCTTAGCCGCCGCAGTAAAATCAGCATTATATCCGTTACCATCATATTTATCCCATTTTGCTGAAGTATTACCCATTCCAAATACTAAATCAGCTCCTACATAAGGAGATAATTTGTCAGTACCCGCAAAATGTTTTTCAGCTCCCAATGAAATCATTGTAAGAGATGTTTTGTTGATCTCTGTTCCTTCTCCCCCTGCATTGTCAGCCAATTCATAATAGTAATCTTTTGTTGACGCATTGTTGATTGATAACGATACTCTAGCTGCCAAATCATCTGCTAGAAAATAACGCATTCTCAACGAAGGAGCGTTAAAAGATAAAGATGAAGTGTTGTAACTCAACTGACCCTCCAAAGAAAATGGATTTTCAGCTGTTGGTTTTTGAGCGAATAATGATGAACTCAATACTACTGCTCCTGCTAAAACGAATAACTTTTTCATATTTGTTTGTTTTAAATGATTTAGGCAATGTTACTTAAGTAATCAAAATAAAGTTTCATATTTAAATAAAAAAATTAACAAATAAAAGTTAAGTTACTGTTATTCAATTAATTAAAATTGTAAAAAAAATTGTATTTTTAACATCAAATGCCAGGAATTTATATTCATATTCCCTTTTGTCGTAAGAAATGCTCCTATTGTGACTTTCATTTTTCTACAAATTTCTCATCTTATCGTAGTCAAATGATTGATTCATTGGTAGATGAACTCAAGACTAGAATTCAAGAAATAGAAAATCCAACCACACTTTATTTTGGGGGAGGAACTCCGAGTTTATTAGAGTTTGAGGAGCTATCAAAGATTTTCAAATCAATTTCAAACCGTTTCGATTTATCCACATTTAAAGAGATCACCCTTGAAGCAAATCCAGAAGATATTTCAAAAGAATCAATATACAATTGGAAAAAGTTAGGGATTGATCGATTAAGTATTGGCATACAATCGTTTAAAGAAACGGATTTAGAATGGATGAATCGAGCTCATTCTGTAGAGCAAATTAGAACTGCAATAAAATTGACAAAACAAGCGGGGATTGAGAATATTTCAATAGACTTAATATATGGTTTGCCTGAATTAACACTTGAACAATGGGAAAAACATATTGATGAAGTTTTATCTTGGAATATCAATCATATTTCAGCATATTGTCTTACAGTGGAAAAAGGTACCGCTTTAAATGTAAATATTCGAGATGGGAAACAACAACTACCTCTTGAAGAACTTATCATTCAGCAATTTGAATTGTTAATTAAAAAATTAACTCAAGCCGGATTTTCTCACTATGAGATTTCAAATTTTGGAAAAGGAACTTACAGAGCTATTCATAATTCTTCCTACTGGAAAGGAGATCCATATATTGGTATAGGTCCATCTGCACATTCTTTTGATGGAAAAAACCGTAGGTGGAATGTATCTAATAATCAATCGTACATGAAACGAAAGGATTGGTTTGAAGCGGAAGTTCTAACTGAAAAGGAATTATGGAACGAATTTATTTTAACGGGATTGCGCACCTGCAAAGGACTTGACTTGGATAAATTATTTAAAATTAGTCCGCCTGATAAAAATTTTTACGTCATGAAAAAGAAATTTCTAGATTCAGAATGGATTGAAGAAAAAGATGAACATTTTATTCTAACCCTTGAAGGTAAACTAAGAGCCGACTTTATTGCATCTGAATTTTTTCGGGTTTAATTTCCTTTGGCCCGTTTCAAAAGCGTAAATTTGTTCATGCACCTCTCGCACTTGCATCTTGTAAACTTTAAAAACTACGAAGAAGTTGATATTTCCTTGATAGATGGTATCAATGGATTTGTTGGTCCCAATGGATCTGGAAAAACGAATATTCTAGATGCTGTTTACTACCTCAGCATGTGTAAGTCCTACCTGAATGTTTTGGATAGACAGAATATTCGATTCAACGAACAGTTCTTTTCTATTTTGGGTGATTGGATAAAAGGGGAACAACTTTTTCAAATTCACTGTGCAGTGAAGATAAACGCCAAAAAAGTTTTTCGTAAAAACAAAAAAGAGTACGAAAAGCTTGCAGATCACATTGGTCAATTTCCGGTTGTAATGATTTCGCCCTACGATAGGGATCTAATTGCTGAAGGAAGTGAATTGCGCCGCCGCTGGATGGATGGAATATTAAGTCAATTAGATAGAGAATATTTAGATCAAATTCAACGATACGGAAAAGTTCTTGAGCAACGTAATGCCTTATTAAAAAATATGTTTGAACATCGCTTGTTTGACGAGGAATCCATTGAGCCTTGGAACATCCAGCTAGTTGAATTAGGCATAAAAATTCATGAAAAAAGAAAACTTTTCGTGAATCAATTCATCCCATACTTTCAAGATTTTTATCAAAATATTAGTTCAGGAAGTGAGGAGGTGTCCTTTTCATATAAATCGCAATTGAATGAAACTGACTTTTCAACCTTATTAAAAGCTTCAGAGCGTAAAGATGCTGCGACACAATACACCAATGTGGGTATTCACAAAGATGATTTGGTATTTCTAATAAATGGACACCCGGTGAAGAAATTTGGTTCTCAAGGGCAACAAAAATCTTTCATTATTGCGCTTAGGCTAGCTCAATATGAATGGCTAAAGAATCATTTGAATGTGAAGCCCGTTTTACTTTTAGATGACATTTTTGACAAATTGGATGCCCTGAGAGTTGCCAAACTTTTGGAATTAGTTTCAAATAATTATTTCGGGCAAGTGCTTGTAACAGATACAGATGAAGATCGATTATCCAAGATTTTACTTGATTTAACGATCGAAAAGAAATTATTTACAGTTAACTTTGGAAGGATAACAGAACATGAGTGACAAAGACTTCATACGTGATTCAGATGAAAAACCTTTAGGCGAATTGGTTAATAAAATCATGCGGGCTTATGGTTTGGAAAAACGCATGAAGGAAATGGATGTTCTCAATGGCTGGAAAGAAATGATGGGAATAGCGGTTGCCAATAGAACATCTGATTTAAGAATCGTAAATCGAATTTTGTACATTACCATGGATTCTGCTGTCATGCGTGAAGAATTGCATAATGGAAAACAAATTATTCTAGAAAGAGTGAATCAATTTGCAGGAAGCAAAATTATTGATGATGTGTGGTTTCAATAATTTATTGCTGGTAAAACGTCGAAATATAATCCTTTATTTTTGACTATTTGAACGACTTCCGGTAAGAGTATCTTCAATCGATCTTTACTTTTGATATTATCATGAAACACCAAAATGTCTCCTCCTTTAATGGAATTAGCACTGGAAATTACTTTTTCGATCGCGACAGTATTATCAAAATCGTATGAAAGCCAGCTCCACATAATAATGTTGAATCGAGAACGAATCTGTTTAGTTTTCCAAATTGGTAATCGCCCATATGGCGGGCGAAAAAGAGAACTTTCAATCACCTTACTTGCCTTATCAATTGAGGAAAGATATTTTTCATTGTCCACTTTAGAGCCTTTCTCATGATTCATCGTATGATTTCCAACGGCATGACCCGATTTAATTAATTTTTGATATAAATCAGGGTATTTCTGAACATTGTCTCCAACACAAAAAAATGTGGCTAAAATATTCTCCTTTTCAAGAAAATCAAGTATCCAATGTGTTAGTTCCAATTGAGGACCATCGTCAAAAGTCAAATAAACAGTTGTTTTAGATTTCATTTTCCATACTCTACGGGGAAAAATCCACGGTATGAAAAACGGAATCCGAAAACTCGTCATAGGCTATTTCTTTTTAATAGTATCTGTCTTAACTTTTTTATTGTTAATCATTTGACGAATCATGGCTGAATCTAGTTTCTGTTCCCCCGTTTGTGGTAAAATTGGTGCACTACCTTTCAGTTTTCCGTATTGAATACCAATTAATTCAATATACAATGAAAATTCAGATGATAAATTCTCTCTAGCGGCAATTTCATTTGCTACCTGATTAAATTTGCCTCCGTACCAAGAGTCTACTTTACCGGCAGTGTATTTTGCTAGATTTCCGGTTGGATTCTTTTCTTTAGATGCTTGATATAATTTCATGAAAGCATCCAAATTAGCATAAAAATCTTCAGCATTTTCAGCAGAACCAATAAATCGAACATCACTGCTTAAAAAGTAATTAATTACCGTTTCCGCTTTTTTCGCTAAAACAATTCCATATTTCTCAGCAGATTGAACATCACCTGCTTGGTAAAATAGATCTATATACTCTTGAAGGCAACCATCTTGATAGCTTGGTCTTTCAATTTTACCATTTTTATAAATTTCTCGCGTATTCGCATTTGGCTCACCACCATCAATTACCGTTTCGATCGGCATGACCTCCAAGGATCGTTTCAATAATTTGATTGCTTTATCTTTATGTCCTTGTAATCGAGCCTTATAATTATCTTTATCCTTCATAAGGTCATTTAACCAAGCTACTTCACCCATTCCTTTTAATTGAGCTGAATATTCCTCAGGATTTTTAAAGAATTTTTCTTCGTCTTCAATTAAACTAAGATAATATTGAGCTAATATCAAAAATTGACTTCTAAACTGGGAAGTATGTCTTCGTGCATAGTAATCGGTTAATACAGAAGGATTTTTCATATCACCAAAATCGTAGCGCTTCATTAAATTATCA
>JBIIHD010000049.1:0-7165 GCA_044236095.1 Crocinitomicaceae bacterium
TGTAATTGAAGTGGTAAAAAACACACAGTTAGCAGGCATTGTGGCGACCAATACCACATTAGACCGATCAAATTTAAAAGTCAATGAAGAGAAACTTTCAGAAATTGGGGCTGGTGGGCTTTCGGGTAAACCTCTAACAAAACGATCAACAGAAATCATTCAATACATTCACGACAAAACCAATGGATCCATACCAATTATTGGTGTTGGAGGAATTCATTCTGCTGAGGATGCTATTGAAAAATTAAACGCAGGAGCTTCCCTAGTTCAATTGTATACCGGTTTTATTTATGAAGGCCCTGGATTAATTAAAAAAATAAATAAAGCATTAATCAATCAGCAACGTGGAAAATCAAATTAAAATAATTGAATGCCCCCGAGATGCAATGCAGGGAATACATGAATTTATTCCTACTGAGTTAAAAATCAACTATATCAATCAGTTACTCAAATGTGGATTTGACACCATTGATTTTGGAAGTTTTGTTTCGTCTAAGGCCATTCCACAAATGAGAGATACTGCTGAGGTCTTATCTAAGTTAGATCTTTCAAATACTCGATCAAAACTTTTAGCAATCATTGCAAATGAACGAGGGGCAGAGGATGCTTGCTCGTTTGACGAAATAAGCTATGTAGGCTACCCTTTTTCTGTTTCAGAAGAATTTCAAAAAAGAAATACGAATTCAACGATTGAAGAAACACTAAAACGAGTTGAAATTGTTCAAAATAAAACATTGAATTCCAACAAAAAATTAGTGATTTATTTATCGATGGGCTTCGGAAATCCATACGGAGAGCATTGGAGCCCCGAACTTGTTTTGTCCTGGTCAGAGCGTTTGGTGAATTTGTTTGGTATTGAAATTATTGCTATTTCAGATACAATTGGCTCTGCTAAAGAAGAGGACATCGCTTTCCTATTTAAAACATTAATCCCCTCTTTGCCCGACATTGAATTTGGCGCACACATGCATGTTCGACCTGACAAAGCTCATGAAGTAATTGAGGCTGCTTATAAGGCAGGATGCAGAAGATTTGATGGTGCACTGAGAGGATTTGGAGGATGTCCGATGGCAAAAGATGATCTAACAGGGAATATGCCTACTGAACTACTTCTTGAATATTTTTCAGACAATGAAATTGATCTAAATATAAACCTTGAAGAATTTAATCAAGCCTTGAATTTATCGACTACCGTGTTTTAATGTAACTTTATTTTTCGAAGCAAGTTTAACCCACTATGAAAAAATTTCTTCTTTTTACAATTGGAACTCTCATTATGTTGTCATTTGTTTCGTGTGAAGATGAAAAGAATCCAGAAACTGAATTGGACAAAAACAACGATAATCAACCCGTTCAAATTTCAACTGATTTTAAAGAAAATAAATTTACATATGGAGAAGAAGAGGGCTTATTGAAAGAACTAAATGCTTGTGAAGTAAATGGTAAAGATTCTTTGAAGCCTCCCTGCTCCCCCAATTTTTTCCGATTTTTCCATTTAGACGATAGAAAATCACTCAAAAACGGATTTATTCTTCTTATTAAAGCACTCGTGTATAGCGAAACGAGACAGGTAAAAATCTATCAACGAGAAAAAGGAGATCTAGTCTTAGTCAATGGTTTTAATGGTTATTTGATTGAAAGACGTCCAAGCAAATCTAAGTTTGATGACTTGGTAATTCGATTTGGTAATAGAATTGACAACTTTTTACATCATTATAATTGTGTTTATAAATGGAATGGATTCAAATACATTTTCGACTCTTGTGAAGCAATTGATGATAGAGCAGTAAAAAAAGAATTCAAAGATTCAATGAATATCGAAATAAACTCTATGATTGAAAAGGAGCATTATACCTTTTAAGTGATTCTTTGAGATAACTTGCAGTGGAATTACCTTCTACTTGAATAAAATCTTCAGGAGTACCATTAAAAAGTAAATAACCTCCATTTTCACCTCCATCGGGCCCAAGATCTATAATTCGATCAGCACATTTAATCACCTCCACATTATGCTCAATGACAATTATACTGTGTCCTTTTTCTATTAAAGCATTAAAAGCAATAACTAGTTTAGAAATATCATGAAAATGAAGACCTGTGGTAGGTTCATCAAATATAAAAAGTGTTGCAGTCTGCTCTTTACCTTTACTTAAAAATGAAGCTAATTTAATCCGTTGCGTCTCACCGCCACTCATTGTGCTTGAAGACTGACCTACTTGAAGATAACCTAAACCAACGTCACACAAAGGTTGAATTTTCTCAACGATTTTTTCTTCTAATTTACCCTGTGATTCTTTGAAAAAATCCAACGCATCCTCAATAGTCATTTCCAAAATATCAGAAATCGACTTATTTCTATATAAAACTTCAAGCGTTTCAGTTTTAAATCTTCTACCTTCACATGTTTCACAAGGCAGATGAACATCAGCCATAAATTGCATGCTCACAGTAATTGAACCCTCACCTTCACACATCTCACAACGACCTCCTTCCACATTAAAGCTAAAAAATCCAGGTTTGTAGCCACGTAATTTTGCCAATGGCTGTCTGGAGAATAAATCTCGAATTTCATCAAAAGCCTTCACATAAGTAATTGGATTGCTTCTGGAAGACTTTCCTATCGGATTTTGATCAATAAACTCCACATGTTTTATATTTTTCAAATCACCGGAAATAAAACTAAATTTTCCGATAGAATCATTTGAAATTCCGAGTTCTTTTTTTAATGCTGGATAGACAATTTCTCTTATCAACGTAGATTTTCCACTCCCCGAAACACCTGTAATACAAACTAAAGAATTCAAAGGAATTTCAATATCAATATTTTTTAGGTTGAATTGACTTGCTCCTGAAACAATTATTTTGTTCTTCGAATCTCTTCGTTTAAGAGGAATTGGGATAAAACTTTTTCCAGTTAAATATTCAGCTGTCAAACTGTTAGTGGCAGAGGTTAATTCATGATACTTTCCATTAAAAACAATCTCACCTCCGAATCTTCCTGCCATTGGACCAATATCAATCAATTGATCAGCGGCTTTCATAATTTCTTCTTCGTGTTCAACAATAATAACCGTATTTCCAACATCACGCAATTTTTGCAGGACTCTAACCAAATTAGCTGTATCTCTTGGATGTAACCCGATAGAAGGCTCGTCGAGAACATAAATAGATCCGACGAGGCTACTTCCTAGAGAAGTTGCTAAATTTATTCGTTGAGATTCACCACCGGACAAACTATTAGATCGTCGATTCAATGTGAGATAACCCAAACCAACATCGATTAAAAATGAAATTCGAGAAGTGATTTCTGGAAGTATTCTTTTCGAAACTGCTTTGTCATATTGAGAAAGCTCAAGTTGATTGAAAAAATTATAACATTCAGTTAGTGGCATCAAAACCAAATCTGAAATTGATTTTCCATGAATTTTAACATAACTAGCATCTTTTCTTAATCGTGTTCCAAGACAATCCGGACATTCTGTTCTTCCTCGATAACGAGAAAGTAACACACGATATTGAATTTTATAGGTCTGACTTTCAATAAATTTGAAAAAAGGATTTAAACCCGTAAAATAATTATTACCGGACCACAAAAGCTGATATTGATTATCGGTCAGCTGATTAATAGGGCGATGAATTGGAAAATGAAATTTATTCGCATTGTAAATTAATTCATTTAAATATTCACCCATTGTTTCACCTTTCCAAGGTAAAATCCCACCTTCAAATACACTTAATGTTCTGTTCGGAAAAACTAAATCTTCATCAATTCCAATAACCTGTCCGAAACCCTCACATGTTTTACATGCTCCAAAAGGATTATTAAAAGTAAAAAAATGTTCATTTGGCTCCTGAAATTCCATTCCATCCAGCTCAAACCGATTGTTAAACCAAGAAAAAGATTGGTCCTTAAGACGATAGATACCACATGAACCATTACCTTCTGTAAATGCTAGTTGAATAGAATCTGCATATCTTGCTTCATTTCCTTCTGTTTCAAAATCAACCAAAATTCGATCAATCACCAAATAAGTATTCGATAAATCTTGAGGGTTTTCATTTAAAAAATCAGCTATTTCAAGTAGATTATTTTGATTCAAAACACGCAAAAACCCTTGTTGCTTAAGCATTTCAAGCTGTTTCGTTGCACCATACTTTTTCCAATTATCCAAGGAACAAACAACCAAAGCTTTCTCTGAAGAATTGAGCATTTTCAAATAATCAATAACATCTCTAACTTGGTGCTTTTTTACTTCATTGCCGGAAATTGGCGAGATGGTCTTCCCTACCCTAGCAAACAAAAGTTTCAGATAATCATAAATTTCAGTACTCGTTCCAACTGTTGAACGTGGGTTATTGGAAATTACTTTTTGTTGGATGGCTATTGCAGGAGCAATTCCTTTGATGTAATCCGTTTCGGGTTTATTTAATTTACCCAAAAATTGTCTAGCATAGGACGACAAACTTTCAATATATCTTCTCTGTCCCTCTGCATATAAAGTGTCAAAGGCTAAAGATGATTTTCCAGAACCAGACAAACCTGTGATAACAGTAATTTTTTTGTGTGGAATAAGTACATCAATGTTTTTCAAATTGTGAACGCGTGCGCCTTTTATTTCGATATACTTTTCTTTCATATTGTACAAAAATAAACACATATTTTCTCATTTAGTTTGAGAACGTTGGTTTTGATTAACTTTATAACCTGAAAATGCGACTTTTAATTTTATCATTTCTACTACTCTCGCTATCTCCAATTGCTAGTCAAGTTAAATATTCAGAATTTCAAGCAGCCAAAACAGTTGAAGATAAGTTGCAAAATGCTCATGAATTGTGGGAGTATTATATACGGAATCATAGTGATTCCTTGCAGTTTTTAGCAGTTGATTTAATTGAATTTGGCTCAGAAAACAAGAGCGAATCTGCAACGATTTTTGCAAAAAGAATTTTAGGTGGTTATTTGATTCGAAAAGGTGATTTTAAATCTGGTGAACGAGAACTTAAGATAGCATTAAACTTTCATCGAAAAGTACAAGATAAGGCAAATGAAACAGAGGACTTAAATGAATTGGGGATTTCTAATTTTTTGAAAGGAGATTACCATTCAGCAGAATCATTTTTTCGTCTTTCACTGAATTCAGGAAAAGAATCTCCAGATGAAACACATGCTTTTATGGCAGAATTGAATTTGGCGAAAACGTATGATAAACTTGGGCTGAAAGAAAAAGCTAAAGCTTTAGCCAAAAAATACCTAACAGAAGTTGAAAAATTAGGCAAAAATGAGTCTGCATCAAATGCTTATGGTTTTTTGAGTGATTTAGCTATTCACGAAAAGAATTTTCCATTAGCTGAAGAATATCTTCAAAAAAGCCTTCGAAAAAGCACGTTAGCAAACAACCCATTATTTTTGGCGCAAGTTTATGCCAATTTGGGGGCTTTTCATGCTGGAAATGAAGACTTTGACAGTTCTCGATTTTATTTTGATAAATCATTAGAAATTCGAACAAAAATCAACTATAAGAAAGGAATTTTGGAAGCAATTTACAATCTCGGGACATTGGATTTTACAAAAAATGATTTCAAAGCTGCTGAACGTCAATATTTAAAAGGATTAGAAATGGCAATTAAGGAGAATTTTATTTCTGATCAAGTTGATTTTTTAGAAATGTTGGTGGAAGTTTACAAAGAGACAAAAAACAAGGAAAAAGAACTGGATTATTACCAACAGTTTTTAGATACAAAATCAAAACAAGCAGAAGTTTTACTTGAAAACAAAGAAGAAAATAAGGAATTGATTGACTATTTCAACGAATCAAATAAAGAAATAAATACTGCACAAGAGAAAAAAGAATCTCATTTTTGGAGTGGCTTTTTAGTAGGAATCATTAGCGTTTTCTCAATATTACTAATTTATCATTTTTCGAAATCAAAAATTAATTCGATTCAACGTTATGAAGAATGATCAGTTTGTTCCTGATGAATATCTACTTAAACAGTTTTATGAAATTCTTACCGATGAACGTATTCGCCTTTTTGAAAACGTTATTGAACAAAGAACGAATTATTTAACGGTAATCTCTGAGGATATTTTTCAAGAACACAATGCTTCGGCAATCGTTCGAACGTGCGATTCTTTTGGGATTCAGACTTTGCATTTAATAGAATCACGGAATACCTATCAGGTTCACGAAGGAATATCAAGAGGATCAGACCAATGGGTTACCTTAGAACATCATTATAGCGAAGGGAAATCAACGAAAAAAATAATAGATGATATAAAATCAAAAGGTTACAAAATTGTAGCAACAAGCCCCCACGCGATTGAATACGATATTTTTAATCTTTCTCTTGATCAACCTTTAGCCCTTGTTTTTGGAGCAGAAAAAAAAGGAATAACTCAAGATATATTTGAACAAGCAGATTATTTGGTTCGAATACCCATGTATGGCTTTGCTGAAAGTCTAAACGTTTCAGTATCAGTAGCCATATTATTAAATGAATTGCGAAATCGATTAAATAGATCGACAATTGATTGGAAATTAACCGATAAAGAAAAAACAGATGTGAAACTTTCTTGGTGCAGAAAGCACATAAAAAGCAGTGAACTCATTGAAAATGAGATTCGAAAAAAATATTTCGAGAAAATGTTCTAAATTTGCACACAATTAAATCGAAAAAATGATTAGTAATTATTTAAAGTTGACTGCTTTTGTTTTATTTATGGTTCTTCTTTCATGCAATGAAAAAGAAAATGTGGCAACCGTTGCCGTCAAGCCAAAGCCAACCCAAAGCGCGGCTCCAGTAGATACTTCTTCTCCTAAGCCAAATTTAAATTTGGAGGAAATTGTCGGTGATTATGCAAATAAAGGAGGTTTTTCAGCGAGTTTTAAGGTTTCAGAAAAAGACCCATCTAAACTTGATTTTGTCTTTCAATTAAGTAGAGGCTGCGTTAGAAGATATTCTGGAACCGCATTTCAAGAAGCTTACATTAACGAAAATGAACTGAATTATATTTCTAAAGATTCGGTCAATAAAGTAGAAATAGAAATTTCTATGTTCTTTAGCAAGGGAAAAGTAGCAATTGCAGAGAGAACCTCAGAACGAAAAGAAAAGGTAAATGATAAATGTTTATTTGAAGGACATTTAAAGAAATTGAAATAGATTT
>JBIIHD010000050.1:0-7122 GCA_044236095.1 Crocinitomicaceae bacterium
ATTTTCGCTGCTTTGAAAAAACCATTTTGAGCCATCAGCAAAAACAGGATTATAAATAGGGAATCCGATATCAAATCTGACAATGAAAAAACTCAAATCGATTCTGAATCCAGTTCCTGCGGCATAGGCTATTTGCTTATAGAAGTTGGCTGTAAATTCACCGCCTTGTCGTTGTGGGTCTACCTTATTTGTCCAGATATTTCCGGCATCCATAAAAAGACACGACTTTAATGTTTTTGTAATATTAAATCGGTATTCTACAGACATTCCTAGTCGTATATCTGCGACCTGAGTCAAAGTTCGATTAGTATCTAGATAGTATTTATACAATCCAGGTCCAAGGCTTCTTGCTTTCCAGCCTCGATTATCATTTGCTCCTCCTGCAAAAAATGAATAGTCATAAGGCAAGGATGTAGATGAATTTCCATAAGGAAGACCATATCCGGCTTGGATTTTACCGTGTAGACTACTTTTTAAGTTTATACGATGGGAATAAATAAAATCATTATCAATTCTAAAAAATTGAGAATAGGCTAAACCAAAAATTTGATATTGATTTTGCGAGTTCTGCACTTGATTAGATCTGAGCATCCAAGGGGTGTTTCCTGCCAAGTCCAATGCCGAACTGAAATAGATATCATCATTGTTTTTTCGTTTCTTTTCGTCCTTTTTAGTATTGTTTAATTCATAAAATATTCTGAAATCTTGCCAGATGAATTGGTTGGAGTAAGTGTTTTTTAGAAAAGGGTCATTGAGTTGATTTATTTTTGACTCAAAATCTGGACTTGGATTGAATGCAACATATTTGATGGAAGAAGCAAAAGGTAATCCAAATTGAATTAGCTGCCATTTATCCTCAATATATTGCCATGAATAATTCAATTGAAAAATTTCACGGTCGAAAATATCTCTTTTTTGAAAATTATAACCTGCTGAAATTTGTGTTTGAGGTTTTTGTCTTTTAGATAATTTGGTTGCAGGTATTGGAAATAAACCAGGCATTTCCAATTTTATGGAAGGACCAATTTCAAACGTATTAAAGCTACGTCCTGAAGTTTGAATTTTTTCGCCACTTTCGGTTCGATCAAAAACAGGAGGTTGTGATTCAAAACCGCCTCCAAATGAAATAGTTAACTTTTCAGCTCCTCTGAAAAGATTTTTATTGGTATAATTCACTGAAGCAGAAAGACCTAAGAATCCATTTGAATTTTTAAATCTTGGTTCGAAACGAACCATTTGTTTTTCAGCAGGGACAAGATAATAATGCATATCTAATTGTCGGCTTCCCGGAATTTCAACAAAGTGAGGTTTTATTGTATTGAATAGCCCTAGCTGCAACAAATTTTTATAAGAACGGTCTAAATAGTATTCTTTATATGGATTAGTTTCCTCAATTAGAGTTTGAAGTTCTAATATTTCGGGTTTTATAGAAGGTTTTTTTCCATTGAATGTCAATGTGATTTTTCTCCATTGATCTTTTGATTTACCTTTTTTCGAATTCTTTTCATAACGTATCGTATCAATTGTATTTATAAATTGATCAAGAATAGGGTCGTTCAATTGTAACCCTTGTCTTTCAATCTCTTTCGTGAAATTTTTAACATGTACCGTGTCACACAAATGAAAATAAACGTTCCTCATTGAATAACTTGTATAGGGTACAGAAATTATATTTCCATCTTGTTTTGAAAGTATACGATTTGAAATTTGAATACCAAGTGTTACTGATTGTCTTGAAATGTTTGTATCCGCTGTGAAGGATATACTTGAGCTAGAGAATCCATAATAACCTGCGTCTTTCATTGTTTTTGTAATTTCAGATCTAACTTCGTCTAAATAAAAACTATCAAAAGGTTTTCCTAAGAATGGATGATTTTTTTCTTTTTTAACGTAGCTGTTTGTAAATAAATTTACTAAAACTTTATAATTTTCATCTTTAAAATCATAGTAGACTGAATCAATCTTAAATAATGGACCAGTGTAAACATTATAATTCACAATTGCTTGCTTTTTGTAGTTTACTTTAGCACTGACATCCGAAAAATAATATCCTTTTTTTCTTAGGTAATTTCTAATTTGAGACTTTGTTTTATTCATTAACAAACTATCAAAAACAACAGGTTTTTCACCATATTTATATTTGATCCATTCTTTCAAAAACAATCTAGGAACGATTGTGTCAATAATTTTCTCTGTATAATATTCATGTCCTTTTTCGATTGCCTTTTCAAGACGTTTTATATTAATTTCCTTCTCTTTTTCTTTGCGTTTTTGATTTTTAATTTCAATTTTTTTATTTCGTTTGATCCTTTTTTGTATTACAATACTTGAATCTATCTGGTTGTATGCCCAAAGTTTTAACTTGAATCCTAGCGTACGGTAATTTGCTTGAGGTCTTACAAGTAAGGTAAGTTCCTCCTTTGCGACATTGTTTTCTTGAATAAGGGATGTTAGATTTAAGGAGGAATTTTGCGATTGATTAGTATCTTTGGACGAATAGTAAATATTTAGTTTATTCGTTTTAAGTAAATATTCTCCTTTAGGAACATTTTTACTTAAATTACAACTTGTTACCAAAAGTAAAAAGATAAAATAAAAATAAGTAAGTTTATATTTATTAAACATAATCGAAGAACAAAAATAAGAATAATAAGCTTTAATGATAGCTTCTAAGAATACACTCAAATTAATACAGCGTCTTAAATTACCAAAATTTCGTTATTCTGATAATTTATATGTCGTTGAAGGGGATAAAATGGTTAACGAAGCAATTAAATACGTTCCAAATTGTATTAAATTTATCGTAACTACACAACATTCATCAGTATTGAAAAATACGCCCATTCAAAATAGTATTTATTCGATTTCAGTAGATGAGTTAACGAGAATTTCCTCTCAAAAAAATCCTCAACATTCCATTGCGGTAATTGAATTTGAAAGATTAGAAAATAAAAATTTCAATAACGATGAGTTAATTCTATGTTGCGATGATATTCAAGATCCTGGGAATTTCGGTACTATCATTCGAACGGCTGATTGGTTTGGAATAAAAACCATTGTGGCCTCAAAGAATACAGTAGATGTTTACAATCAAAAAGTGATTCAGGCGAGCATGGGGTCAATATTTCGTGTTCATGTTGAATATGTTGAACTAGTAGAATGGTTACAAACTTGCAATCGTTATAAAATTGGAACTGTATTGCAAGGAACTTCATTGTATGACATGAATGCTCCTGAAAATTCTTTGCTGATTGTCGGAAATGAAGGGAAAGGAATCTCTCAAGAAATACAATTTTTGTTGGATGAGAAAATCAAAATTCCAGGTTATGGCAAAGCAGAATCATTAAATGCCGCAGTGGCAACTGGTATTGTTTTAGCTGAATTGACGAAAAAATATCACCATGCTTGATTTATCTTTTAAAAATGCTCGTTTTCCTAAAAAAGGTAGTGTACTTTTATCAGATCCTTTCTTGAATGACAACTATTTTTCGCGATCAGTTATTGTACTTTGTGATTATTCTAAGGATGGCTCGTTTGGATTTGTTTTAACCAATTATTTAGAAGTAAACTTGGCCGAGTTAGATTCATCTTTCCCAATAAAGAATGCTAGAATTAGTGTTGGAGGACCAGTAGACACGGAGCACTTATTTTATATTCATCAATTTGGAGATAGAGTTGATGAATCAATTCAAATTATGGATAATCTATATTTCGGAGGAAATTACACACAATTACAGGATATCATTTTAGAGAATAAAATAAATGAAAAAAAGGTTAGATTTTTTCTAGGTTATTCTGGTTGGAGTGCCTCACAGTTGGTGGATGAATTAAAAGAGAATTCTTGGGTCGTTGTAAATAACATTAACAGTGATGAGATTTTAAATACCTCAATGGATGATTTTTGGAAATATTGCATGGAGAAGCAAGGCAAAAGATTTAAAATTATTTCTCAATTCCCAAAAAATCCTTATGAAAATTAGATATTCCCCTATTTTTTTTATTCTTTTCAATTGTTTTTTTTATCATTCACAGGACTCAACTTTAAGACTGAACGATATACGAATTCTCGCTTCTCATAACTCGTACAAAAAACTTCCAGATTCCAAGGTTATTCGTTTCTTATCTCATTTTAATAAACAATTAGGTGCTGAAAATGACCCAATTCAATTGGATTATGGTCATTCGTTGATCGAAGCCCAATTATCTGATTATAATATTCGAGGTCTTGAGCTTGATATTTATAGTGATCCTAAAGGGAAACTATATCGAAAAAGAAAAATCAATCGATTTATTTGGGGGCAAAGAGTATCTGCAAGAGAACCTAAATTAAAACTACCCGGATTCAAAGTTTTACATATTCCGGATATAGATTTTGAATCCAATTACCTAACGTTTAAAGATGCTTTAATAGAATTAAAAAAATGGTCGGAAGAGCATCCAAATCATATTCCAATCTTCGTTAACATTGAGGCCAAGGGTAGCTCAGCTGCCGATGAATCTTCCTTTTTACGATTTTTAGGTTTTAAAAGAGCATTGAGTTTTGATTCAATTGTGTATGTAAATTTAGATCAAGAAATTTTGTCAGTTTTTAATCGAGAACAACTTTTCGTACCTGCGAATTTAAAAGGTAATTATTCTACTATTCGTGATCGTATTGATGCCATTGGATGGCCATTGCTTCAATCTTGTCTAGGTAAGGTAATTTTTATACTTCAGGGAAACAATGATAATATCTATAAACGGAGTATCGACAGAAATGAGAATCGTGTTATGTTTGTATACAGCGAACCCAACGAAAAGAATGCAGCTTTTGTAATTCGAAATAATTCAAAAGGTATTGAAAAAGAAATTGCCGAATTAACGAATAAGTTTATTGTGCGATCGAGGACTGATGCCGGAACAATACAAGCTAGAAATATGGATTATTCGGATTATCAGTCTGTTCTAAAAAGTAAAGCTCAAATTATTTCAACTGATTATTATAAACCCGATTATCGATTTGGAACTTTTCAGATAAAACTACCCGAAACCACGAAAGATATTCCATTTATTATTAGAAATTAGTTAATCATCTCTTCTCAACCATCCCCTTTTTATAAATATAGAAAGTAGAACAACCCCGATTAAAAACATTACTGCAACTACTGTGTAATATCCATATTTGTATTTTAATTCAGGCATATTTTCAAAATTCATCCCATAGACGCCAACAATGAATGTCAAAGGAATAAAAATCGAACTTACAACCGTCAAGACTTTCATGATGCCATTCATTCGTTGACCTTGTTCTGCGTAATATAAATTTGCCATACCATCAAGAATTTGCTTATTTGCATCAATCTCATCTAATACTGTGATACAAGCATCTTTTAAATTTTTAAAATACCTTTTGTTTGATTTTTCAATTAAATTACTTTCTGCAGACTCCAATTGATTAGTAATATCTCTCATCGGCTGTGTTATTTTGCGCAATTCAATCAATTTTCTTTTTTCGATTTCAATATCCTTCAGGATATTCTTTTGATTGTGTTTGAGAATGATTGAATCCAATTCAGCAATCTTATCACTGATGTTTTCAATTACTTCAAAATAATTGTCGATAATAGCTTCCAATAATCGAAATAGTAAAAAATCTGACTTTTTGGTTCTAATTTTTCCACGGGCTTTTTCAATTCGATCTCGCACATCTGTAAAATGATCAGATGATTGATTTTGAAAGGAGATTAAATATTCTTTCGCGAGAATAAAGGAGATATTTTCTTGATTCAATAAAGATGTTTTAGTTTCAGATGGCAATGCTGATTTAATACTGAAAAACATATAATTTGGATATTCCTCCACTTTTGGTCTTCGAGATGGAAAATAAATTGTTTCGATATTCAGGTTTTCTACTCCTATATTTTTGCAAAGTACTTCAATTGAGTCACGGTCTTTTAGACCATGAAAATTTAACCAAGAAACGAAGTCATTATCTAATTCATTTTGATGAAAATTCTCCTTAAAATAAACGGGTAATTCACGATTTAACAAGAAAAATTCATGATTGTATTTGTAAAGTTGACATTGATCAAGTTGGTATGGACTTTTCATCTTATAGTTTTTTCATGAGTAATTTGTATAATTCGATCATACTATAAATATCTGATTTGTAAACGGTTTCTTTATTTGTGTGAACGTGATCTTCAGGAGCACCGATGAAGCACCAATCAATTGGGAGATGGCTTTTTTGAAGTGTACTTCCATCACTTCCACCAGCTGATTCAACTTCAATTTGAAAGGTAATTTGATTTTCTTTACAAATAGAAACAATCTTATTTAAATAAGTCCTTCTTGGAATAAATGAGTCTCTTAGTGAAATGGCAACTCCTCCTTCATGCTTAACTCCGTCGGTAACCCATGTAATATCAGCAATAAGTGCTTGTTGAACTCGATATTGTTTGAATAATAAATCTGCGCAATACGAAACGGAATTCCCGCCGTGTTCTTCGTAGGTTGAAAATACAATGGCTCCATTTTCAAGTGTTTCTGCAATTTTTAAGGCTGCGTAGACTCCTAATCGATTATCGAGATAGGGCGACTGTATATAACGATCTGTTTCAATAAAATTTGGTTTAAAACTAAGAAGTGTTCCAGGATCTATTTGACGGTCGAATATGCACTTTAACTCATGGTCACCGTCCGGATGCTCAAACAACATGATTTCAGTTTCGATTTTCCCATGCGTATCTCTACCAACTAAAATCATCGAGTCAGTATATCTTGGACTTCCAACTGGAATTAAGTTATTTGAGTATCCAACAGTATATCCAATTGTATCTATGTGTGCGTAGATAGCTGTTTTTGGATTTCCAAATACCAATATAACGCAATCGTGTATTTCAGGCTCATATATGATTGTAGGTTCATGAGCCCATTTTTCTTTATTTTGTTCACAGTATTTTTTAAGGAAAGATGCAATTCCACTTTCATCTCCCGAAACACCTTGAATGGCAATTAATTCTTTGAGTAATTCCATACCTAAAAGTATAAACTATTTTGGATAATTCACAATCCAATTTCTTCCCATCGGACCTTGGCAAAATAACAAGTCAATAATACTTAAATTAGATTGAAATTCAAAGC
>JBIIHD010000051.1:0-7112 GCA_044236095.1 Crocinitomicaceae bacterium
TTAATTGATGATTTGTTAATAACCGAATGCGCCACATATAAAAAAAATCACGCCCTACCATACAAAGTATTGCTATAAACAACCAGAAAAACGTAGATGACGACCAAGTTATTTGACTCAAAACGTCTGTTATAGTCTCAATTTTATAATCGCCTGTTTGAAATATTTCAAAATCGGGGATATAAGATTGATCTACAATTTGATTTTTGTTCCCATCTATCCAGCGATGCGTCCCTGAACCGGTTGATACCTTGATAAAACGGGTTTCACTCAATGAACGATATAACATATAGGAGGCAACGAAAAGTCCTAAAACAATAGCTGTCCAAATTTTCCATTTTTGGAAAGAATTCTTTATGACATTCGAATCATTCATTCTTTGGATTCAATTCAGTTTTTATTTCCCAGTTCGCCCTCACTTTAACCGGCTGTGAAAACCAAGAAACCTTTTCAGGCTCAAGTTTATTTAAAATACGCCAACCGTCCCATCTCCAATTATTGTTTTCATCTTCTATTACCCGAAAAGTGTAATCGCCAGGCTGTAAATCTTTAAAATTCAATTGTTTATTTTCTCCTCGTTTTTGTCTCTCAATTATTTTGTTATTGGCCAATAATTCGACGACATCGTATGAATTAAGTTTTTCTACATTGACTTGTAAAACGCCTAATTCACGCTCTGATAAAACAACAAGTGAATAAATGAATCTATCTGTTTTTAATCCTGTTTTACCGATTACCGCATCCTTATCGAAAATAACTTCAACCTCTTTAGCTTGATGTTTTGCTAAATATAGCTCCAATTCATTTCCATTTGGTTTAATTTCTTCAATCAAGAGGGTATCTTTATTGGATTTATCGCGAACTAAGATTTTTTTAACATCGATTTTATCAATAAAATCAGTAATACTGAACTGAATAGATTGATTGTTTTTAAGCCAATTTTTCAAACCTTTTAATTTCAGCGAAGTTAATTCATCAGTTGCTGAATTAATTTTAAATGAATCTATAAGAATTTCATTTTCTTCCAAATAAACTCTAGAAGGTGTCTTGCTACTCGAATTATACGACAATAAAACACTATCTTGGCTTTTCGAAAATAGTTGGTCTTCCCGTAATTTCAAGCCATCCAAAATTAAATGCTGTTTTTCATCTTGAAAGTTAGTTAAGCAGACACTTACAATTCCAGGAGTTATTATAATTGCATCACGAATTACTTTATTAAATTCGGGTTTGGCCAAACGCAAGGGAAGCGAATCTATTATACTATCATTTATAATCAGTTCACCCAACCGAAATGCAACCCGTTCAATGGAATCATATGTTCCATTTGAATTTTGATCCTCCCAACTTAAAACAGAATAAGTTCCAGGTTTAATAAATGCGAATTTCACTTTCCCTTGTTCATTGCTTTTTTGAAGATATTTGGGTTCTTTATCATTGGGGTCGAAAAGTCCTACAAATACCTTTTTAATTGGTTGGGACGTGAATGCATCAATAACTGCGGATTCGTAATAAGCAGAATCTAAAATGGGACCGGTAGAAAAAACAAAAATCATCAAGGAGTCGTTTCCTTCGTTAATATCTTTGACGGTTCCATTAAACATTAATTGATACGTTGTATTGGCCTGGAGTGAATCCATAAACTCGACCCGAACCTTTTTTCCAATGTTTGATGTTTTTAATCTAGAATGCTTAGGCGTTAATGTCAAAGTTGTTTGTGGGCTATTCAATTGAAAATATTCATCAAATTGCCATTCAATAAAACCTTGGTTAAAGTTTGTGGAACCATTTTGAGTTGAAGATTCAAGAATATTTGGTGCAGTTACATCTTTTGGACCACCTTCAATCGTTCCCAATTGTGCACAGCCATACAAAACGGCAGAAAGAATTGGAATTATAAAATGGTTCCTAGCCAATTGCATAGTTTTTCTAAATATAATACATCCTCCTCATCAAAGTCATTTAATTTATGACTATCCACATCTAAAACACCAATGACTAAATTGTTTTTTCGAATAGGAATCACAACCTCACTTTTGGATAATGAACTACAAGCAATATGCCCAGGAAATTCATCAACATTTTGCACTAAAAGCGAGTTATTTTGTTGCCATGCGGCACCACAAACGCCTCTTCCATATGCAATGCGTGTACAAGCAATTGGTCCTTGAAAAGGACCAAGAACAAGCTCTTCATTTTGAACGAGATAAAACCCAACCCAGAAAAAATCAAAAAACTCCTTTAAACCCGCAGCTACGTTGGCTAGATTGGCCACTGAATTAGTCTCAGAACCTACCAGAAATTGAAGTTGTTGAATTAACTCAATGTATTGCTCGGTTTTTGTTGATCCTGTTTTGACAAGTGATTCCGCCATTTAAATACTTTTTAAAAACGATTCTTCTTTTTCTGTAGGCACAAAGAAATAATCTCCAGGCTCTTGCTGAACTACTACTTCTTGAACAAATTGATATTTTACAATTCCAAATTGTTTATAACCATGCTTTTCGAATAACGTCAACATGTTATCTCGGTTTTCATCACTTATTTCAAGCTGAACATAGGGTTTGAATTTGGCAATTATTGGTTCAAGCTCCTGAAAAACAACCCATTCATATCCTTCGATATCACATTTGATGTAATCAATAGTATCTAAATCGCCTAATAATTGAGTGCCACGAACAATAGCCACTTCTTGATTTTGATATTTTGCTAATTCGGCATCATTTTGAGCAACGTGTGGAAGGCCAGTTCTAATCATACCATCATCAGTAGGTAAAACCATTATCGCTTTGCCCTCATTAGCCCCGAGTGCCACATTGTGAACTGTTACATGTTTATATTTCGAAAGCAACCTCGAAAGCACTTCATAAAACAATGGAATTGGTTCAATAGAGATAACTTTCCCCTGAGGTGTTAAACGCGCAAAATTCTTAGAAAAATAACCGAGATTGGCACCAACGTCCACAATAGTGTAATTTGGTTTAACAACCTTTTTGATGAGGTAATGATATTTAAATGCGGTTTTTCCTTTCAATAAATTCAAATCATACATAATATAAAACACTGTCTGCAATAAGCGCAGATATTGTTTAGGGCGCAAGATTTTGTATAGAATTCGTTTAATTAACTTCATGGAGCAAAAGGAAAAACGAAGTTACAATTTTAATTCAATCTCAGGGTTCCAAAAAAATATATCAAAATCTTTGATTTTATCATTGACAACTATGATTCCTTCTTTTTCTAGTTGATTCTGCATGAAATCGGGAGTTGGGAAGTGCATTTTTCCGGTTAAAAGACCGTTTCTGTTTACTACACGATGTGCTGGAATTTCAGGTCTATGATGGCAAGCATTCATTGCCCAGCCTACCATTCTGGATGACTGTCCGGAACCAAGATATTTGGCGATTGCACCATAAGATGTAACTCTTCCAAGCGGAATTTCTTGAACTACGGCATAAACTTGCTCGAAGAAATCTTTATTTTTATCGGACAATCTGATTATCACAACAACAAAGATATGAAAGGATTCTCCGCTATTTTACTTTTACTGCTGTCAAATGTTATTATGACTCATGCTTGGTATTGACATTTGAAAAACAATACAAATATATAATTGGCAAGTCTAGGCTTCAGCTCAAGGTTATTCAAGAGGTACTCGTTTTACTAGTTTTTTTTGATTTTTTCATTGATTTTCTTCAAAAATGAAACGCTCAAATGGAATCATCTTGTCGGGATGTTTTGTTTAATTCTTGCTGTTTATATTATTTTTCGAAAGTAAATAAGCATACATCAAATGGATTTTTACATAATTAATTGGAATTTTTGAGAAAAAACTCTAATTTCAGTGACTCATAAACTATTTTTTTCAATTATTATTTACTATTAAACCATGAAAATTTTAAAAATACAAGCGCTTAGAGGGCCTAACATATGGAGTATTTCTCGAAAAAAACTCATACAAATGAGGTTAGACCTTGAGGAAATGGAGCAATCCCCCACTAATTTAATTGATGGTTTTAGAGAAAGGATAGAACAAATGTTTCCCACAATGATTGAACATAGGTGTTCAGAGGGAGAGCGCGGAGGGTTTTTTCATCGTATAGAACGTGGTACATGGATGGGACATGTTATTGAGCATATTGCTTTAGAAATTCAAACCCTTGCAGGAATGGATGTGGGCTTTGGAAGGACACGAGAGACCAAAACTCCCGGAGTGTACAACGTGGTTTTTAATTATATCGAAGAAAAAGTTGGGATTTACGCTGCCGAAGCATCTGTTCGTATTGCTGAGGCTTTAATTTCAGGTGAAACCTATGATTTGGATCGAGATATTCAAAAAATGCGGGAAATTCGCGAAGACGTTCGTTTAGGACCTAGTACAGGAAGTATTGTAGAAGAAGCCGTTGCTCGAGATATACCTTGGATTCGTTTAGGAACAAATTCCCTAGTTCAATTGGGTTATGGAGTAAATCAAATGCGTTTTCAGGCAACAATCACTTGTAAAACAAGTAACATTGCGGTCGACATTGCTTGTGATAAAGAAGATACAAAAAAAATGCTGGAAGCAGCATCCATTCCTGTAGCGAGCGGATCAATTTGTGTTGATGAAGAGGATTTAGCAGCAACAATCAAAAAGATAAATTATCCAATAGTTATCAAACCACTAGACGGTAATCATGGAAAGGGAGCTTCAATAAATGTTACAAATTGGGATGATGCAGTTGAAGGATTGGCATACGCCAAGAAATATTCTCGTCGAGTAATTGTAGAAAAATTTATTTCAGGGTTTGATTTTAGAGTATTAGTTATAGACAACAAGGTAGTTGCAGCCGCTCAACGCGTACCAGCTCATGTGGTAGGTGACGGAAAATCGACTATTCAAAAATTAATTGATGAAACAAATAAAGATCCACGTAGGGGATATGGTCATGAAAATGTTCTAACCGAAATCACTGTAGACAGAGATACCACTGAATTATTAGATAAATTGGGATACACGTTGGAAAGTGTTCCAAAGCACGATGAGATTGTTTACCTCAAATCAACGGCTAATTTAAGCACGGGAGGAACATCAATTGATGTTACAGATATGATGCACCCTGAAAATATTTTTATTGCAGAGCGCATATCACGTGTTATAGGATTGGATGTATGTGGAATTGATATTATGGCACAAAATCTAACCGAATCACTTAAAGAAAATGGCGGAGTGATCTTAGAAGTTAATGCTGCTCCCGGTTTCAGAATGCATCTGGCACCATCTGTAGGATTACCCCGAAATGTGGCAGCACCGGTAATTGATATGTTGTATCCTCCAGGAAAACAATCAAGAATTCCAATTATTGCAATAACTGGAACGAATGGAAAAACAACTACCACCCGCTTGTTGGCTCATATTGTAAAAAATAATGGGCACAAGGTTGGTTTCACCACATCAGATGGAATCTACATTCAAAACCACATGATGGAAAAGGGAGACACAACTGGTCCAATCAGTGCGGAATATGTTTTAAAAGATCCGACAGTTGACTTTGCTGTACTTGAAACTGCTCGTGGTGGAATTTTAAGGTCTGGACTGGGCTTTTCTCGTTGCGATATTGGAATTATAACAAATATACAAGAAGATCATCTTGGTATTAGCGATATTCATGATCTTGACGATTTAGCGCGAGTAAAATCAGTGGTTGTACAAAGCGTGAAGAAGGATGGATGGGCCGTTTTAAATGCAGAAGATGCAAAATGTGTTGAATTAGCGTCTTCCATGCATTGCAATGTGGCGTTTTTTAGCATGGATGAAAATAATCCAGTAATTGTTGAACATTGCAAAAAAGGGGGGATTGCAGCCATTGCGGAAAATGGTTTCGTTACTATTAAAAAAGGGGACTGGAAAATTAGAGTAGAACGAATTACTCACATTCCACTAACCATGAATGGGAAAGCCAAATTTATGATTGCAAATTCTTTAGCCGCAACATTAGCTTCTTATTTATGGGGCTTTAAAACGGAGGACATCAAGCTTTCACTCAACACATTTTTACCAAGCGCCGCGCAAACACCGGGAAGACTAAACATTTTTGAATTTTCAAAATTTAAAGTTATGATCGATTTTGCACATAATCCAAGTGGATATCGGGGAATCGAAGAATTTATGCAGTCTGTTGAGGCGACAAGGAAAATTGGAATTATTTCAGGTGTTGGCGATAGACGCGATGAAGACATTAAAGAATGTGCTCGTATTGCCGCTCGAATGTTTGACCATATTATCATTCGTCAGGAGAAACATTTGAGAGGAAGAACTGAAGAAGAAATCATCAACCTTATTATAGAAGGAATTCATGAAACAAATTCAGAAGTTACATACGAAGTAGTTACCCTAGAGGTTGAAGCAATAAAGCATGCTATTTCAATAGCCGAGGAGGGTACATTTATTACTGCCCTCAGCGATGTGATTGATAATGCGATAGATATTGTTCAAAATTATTTGGATGCTGAAATAGAACAAACTGCGATTTCATAGGAATTATGTAACATATTTCTTATTAGTGGTTCTTTTAGAGTAAATCCCAAAATCAAAAAGCCATGAAACTAAGTTTGTTGTTATTTATTGCTCCTTTTTTGCTAGGCAAAGAAGATCGAGCTTTTAATCGTCTGAATAAAGCGTACGAAAAAAATACAGAAAAGGCATTAGTGTTAGCCAAAAAAATTAATCAAAAGGATAAATCACTCGCTTCCCCTTATTATTTTCAATTTTTGATATATCAAAAAAATTCTGATCTAAAGAAAAAAGCTATAGATCAGGTCTCTCCTTTAAGTTTAGCAATTACTATGGGGGTTGCATTTGAAAAAAAAGCAGGTGAAAGTTTGTTAACTAAAACAGATTTTACTGCTAAAAAAGCAGCTTTGAAAGAAAGAGTTATTTCTTGTTTAAAGCAGTTGAAAAATGATAACAAAAATAAAGCTAAATTCAAAAAGCTAAGAGATAAATCAGTCGCTTTTTTTGATGATATACCACAAGATGTGGTAACCATTGAGGACGCTAAAAAGGTCGCAGAAGAAAAAGCAAAGTTGGCAGCCATTGAAAAGGAAAATAAAATTCAAGAAGTATTATCAGG
>JBIIHD010000052.1:0-7080 GCA_044236095.1 Crocinitomicaceae bacterium
CGATACTTTGGAAGCGCTTATTCCTGTTCCCATTCATCCCAAAAAGAGATTTCAAAGAGGTTACAATCAAGCCGAAATTATAGCCAGAGGAATTGGTGAGCAACTTTTGATACCAATTGTTGAGCAAGGGATTTTAAAAACAAAGCATACGATTAGTCAAACACGAAAATCTATGTGGGAACGCTGGCAAAATAGCGAAAATGTATTTGCTTCTAATCAGAGTTTAAGTCATTTTCAGCATGTTGCTTTGGTGGATGATGTTTTAACAACTGGAGCCACACTTGAAAGATTGGCAAACGTCCTTTTAAAAAACAATCCCGAATTAAAAATAAGTATTATAACATTAGCAATTGCAAAATGAGAGCACTTATAATTGGAGGTGGAATTGCAGGATTATGTTCATCCTTAGAATTACAAAAGCACGGAATTCATTGTACACTAATTGATCGAGGCAAGAACGAATCTAGCGCAATTGCTGCGGGCATGATAAATCCAATCGTATTTCGTAGAACTACAAAATCTTGGAGAGCAGATGATTTCTTTCCTTATTTAAAGAGATATTATCAAACTTTAGAGGTTGACACAAAATCTTCCTTTTTTCATCCTCTAACTGTACGGAGGATTTTTTCGTCGGAACAAGAAAGAAATGAATGGCTAAAAAAAGAAGTCAAACCAGAATACACAAATTATTTGGAAGTAATTGATTCAAATGATGATGAATATAATTTAGTTCAAAATCCATATGGAACAGGTCGAGTGAAACAATGTTTTTGGGTAGATCCTCATGGATTTATAGCATCGTGTATAGAAAAGTTAGAAAAAACTGGACAAATTAAAACTGAACTATTTGATTACTCCTCTTATAATGCAGATTTAAGAAAGTATCACGATGAAAGATACGATATCGTTATTTTCTGCGAAGGATATTTAGCGATGGATAATCCTTTGTTCTGCCATCTTCCCATTGGAGCGACAAAGGGTCAAATTTTAACTATTGAAACATCAAAACTACCATTCAATGAATCCTTAAATCGCAAATGTTTTGTTTTACCTATCGGTCAAAATAAATTTAAAATTGGATCAACCTATGAATGGAATGCGACAAATTCTGCATGTACTGATGAAGGAAAACAAGTCATACTGGACAACTATTCTGTTTTGATAACCGATTCTCCGAAAATAATTGAACATACTGCTGGATTGAGGCCTACGACTCTTGATAGAAGGCCCTTCATGGGAGAACATAATGAAAAAAAGGGTAATTTTATTTTAAACGGACTTGGTGCAAAAGGATATATGTTGGCTCCTCTTCTAGCCAAAGAATTAATTGATTTCATCCTGTTTAATAAACCAATACATTCGGAAACAACCTTGAACAGGATTTAAAGCAGTGTTTATCAATTTATTATATTCTAATTTTTAACATTTAAATTTAGTGTTATCAACTGTATTATCTAATTTGGCTTTCTATTAAACTGTAACATCCTTGTAAATTTTGGTTCTAAAATTATTGACTTAGACAGCGATCTATTGATTTATTAAAACCAAATGCCATGAAGATTTTCATTTTACCAATCCTTGTTTTTTTCTTGTTTTTCGACTTTTACAGTCAAGTAAATTCACAAAAAGAAGCCGTTTGCATCATTGGTGCTGAGGTAGGAAACCCTGAAGGTGATAAGGAAGAAATGGATAAAACCGTTGAGTTACTTAAGTCTAAAAATTATAAAGTTCATAAATTCTATGCCCCAAATAATAATTGGGAAGAAATTAAAAAAGTCTCAATAAATGCCTCCATTTTTATTTACCGCGGACATGGAACACATTTAGGAATAGATGGAGGATTTGGTGGAATTGTTGTAGATGAATTTATATCGGGTCAACGCATTTCGGAAGAATTAAAATTAGGTAAAAATGCTCTTGTGATTTTTGTTTCAGCATGTGGTGGCGCTGGATCATCAGCGGATGATGAAACGGATATCGGAGTAGTTGAAGCACAACAGAGAATTGTTGGATCTGCACTCCCCTTTATGAAGACCAGTGCAAAGGGTTATTATGCAGATAATTATCAGGGAGGGCATCGTGATTTCTTAACTTTATTATTTGAAAATAAAACCTTAAGTGAAGCCTATCAGGCCAATGCTACCAAATGGAATACAATCGAAAAGCATGGGAAGCTGAACGAATCTAGAATAAACTCCGCATATATGATTGGAATCTCAAGTAAAGAATACACTCAAAAAACTACAGTTACAAAAATTGTGAATGGCGTTCGGACAACTCAAGAACGAATTAGACCAAAATCTTATGCAGTAGCTTACATTGGAGATCCGAACTTCAGAATTACAACTACTTCATTGCTCACAAAAAACTAAAAATAGAAACTTAAATACCCATATAAAAAAGTAATATGAAAAAAAGTTTTATCATTATCTTTTGCCTGATAATCAACCGTTTATACGGACAAGATACACTAGACAATCAAAATATTGAATTTCATGAAACTTTGGTTTCTGCTGATCTCAATCTTCAAAAAAAATCAATGCCAGATTTCAAGAATCGGTATTTTCAATGTATGAAGTATATTGACACATTTAAACGAAATCAGTTTTATCAACCGGAAATTCAAGTGTCTGAATCAGATAGCAACTACTTTTTTGATGATGCATATTTCTCAAAATCCTTAAATCCATTTTACATACTAGATCACGAAGTAACAAATTTGGAGTACTTAGAATTTGTTCAATGGGTAAGAGATTCCTTAGTTAGAATTAAACTATTTGAAAGATCAACATTAAATTCATGTGCTGAATGGATTACTTACGTCGATTTTAATAGTGGTAAAAAGGATGATAGAGGGCAATATTACATTCTAAATTGGGATAAAAAACTAGACTACGAAAATCCAAATATAATGCCCCTGATTACTGACTTGTTTGTTAAATCGGAAAGTAGATTTAATCGAATAAGAAATTGGGATGTAGGGGCTTTTTATTACGAGTATTTTGACGAAAAGAGACATTTCAAAAAAATAAATGTTTATCCTGATACTGCATGTTGGGAAAGAGAATTAAATATTGGAGAAAATCAAATTAAACCAAGTTATTTTTGGAATGAAAAATTCATGTATAATCCCGTTGTAGGTGTAAATTTTGAACAAGCCAATGCATACTGTCATTGGCGAACTAAAATGTATCATAAAACTGTAAGTAAAAAAAATAAAAAGAATTATGATCCATTATTAAAATTCAGATTGCCAACTGAAGAGGAATGGGTTAGAGCTTCAAGTGGCTTGAAAAAGAACGAATTCAATAATTATAGACCTATTTGGAATGGTTTCGAATGTGATGAGAATGGGTACTATCAAGCTAATTATGGTAAAATTGAATTAAATTCTGGCTTGCTTTTTAAAGAATCCAGACCTTACTCAAGACGTCCCTATTTGGTGAAAGTTCATAGTTATAAATCAAACTTTAACGGATTGCATTGTATGTTCGGTAATGTCGCTGAATGGGTAGATGCGAAGCCTAAACTGGGTGATTTTTATAGTGACTATTTAAATTTTGAAATAAATCAAAAAAATAGTGGATCTTGGAAACAAAATATGGACATTTCAAATCAACTCTATCTAACTGATCCCTACACAGATTCAACGCATTTGGTTGTAAAGGATAGCAAGGAACATTTAGCCTTGATCTCCAAAAGATTAACCTTTTATAAAATCAATCCCAATGACACCTTCGAGGAAGTAAAAAGAAAATATTGCTCGTTGAATTCAGTTGATGAATCTTATCATTCCAAAATATTTGAACGTAATGAATTTAAAGATACTATTAAATTCAAAACCAGTGGATTAATCGATGGGATTTACGAAATAAAAGAATCAACACAAAACCAAGAAAATTATGTTCTTATTTACAATATTTACACTGGTAAATTAAGTTATAATCGAATTAAGACGCAGACAAATTACACCGAAATTCGCCTTAAAAAAGCCTTTGAAGAATTCAAACAAAATTCAATTGCCTTAAACACGGCCCAAAATAGAGCAGTGAATGAGTTGTCAAATGACCAAGCCAATTCTTATGAAAATTGTCGAAAAGTAAAAGGCGGAAGTTGGAACGATCAACCACACTATTTACTAATCAATAACTCACAAATATTTCATAAAAATGAAGCTTCTAGTAAAGTAGGTTTTAGGATCGTTGCCGATAGTCAAATTTCAACCTTAAATAAGAAGGATAAGAAAAGAATTAAAAGACAGCGAAAAATCTTTGGGAAATATTACTCAATTTGGCAATAAATATCAATTAACACAAGTTTTAAGAGTAGACTTCAATTTTTTAACACAAATATTTAATTTATCTTCTCAAAAATCAGATGATATCTGATACCTGAATAGGAAATATACTCCCATTTAAAGAATTTATCGGTAAGAAATAATATTCTTGAGTAACTTCCGGGAATCGGATTATTATTTGTAACAGATAGAAAATTATGGGAGAAATACTCTCCATCTTCTTGTAAGGTGTATTTACCTTTTGCAATGGTTGTATCGGAGAAGACAGATGAAATAGCAAAGGCTAAATTAAAATCAAAAGAGGTGTCTAAGTCTTTATTTACAGCAAGACTCCCAGAGCAAGTTGTATCTGAAGAATAAGATATGCCATCGTAGTCAAAAACCGTAATTTTATTCAATTTCCAGTTACCTTGAAGTAATTTATCTCTCTGAGTGTCTTTTTTACAAGAGGTGAAAACGGCCGCAATAAGAATAAAAAATAAAATTAATATTCTCATAAACAAGCGATAGTCATCATTTGTACACCGAGTTTTAACGCCTCTGAATCAATGTCAAATTTAGGATGGTGAACTCCGTAAACTATTCCTTTCGACTCATTTCGTACACCCAAACGAAAGAAGCACGCAGGTACCACTTGAGAATAAAAAGCAAAATCCTCTGAAGTCAAACGAATAGGTAAATCATGAACATTCATTTCACCAATTAATGTTTTGGCTTTATTTGAAAGTTCGAAGGTAACTTCCGGATCGTTCTCTACACAGGGATAACCTCGAGAAATTTCTATCTCAGCAACTCCACCATGAAGTTCAATAATTGCTTTTGTCTGAGATTGTATTAATTCCAATGCTGATTCCCTCCAACGCTCATCCATTGTTCGAAATGTGCCTTTCAAAACGGCTTTTGACGGAATTACATTTGTCGCTCCCAAAGCTTCAAAATGACCAAAACTCAATACACTTGGAATTTTTGGATCGCATTTTCTACTTATAATTTGTTGAAGCTGAAGAATTAAATTCGCTCCAATTATAATCGGATCTATGCATTGATGTGGTGTTGCTCCATGCCCTCCTTTTCCATGAATCGTAATATAAATCTCATCACATGAAGCCATGTATCTTCCACCACGAAACCCCAGTTCTCCAACAGGTAAATCTGGAAAAACATGTAGCGCAAAAATTTTATCAACCTTTGGATTTTCAAGTGCACCATCACGAATCATATACGTTGCTCCTCCCGGATTTTTTTCTTCACCAGGTTGAAATATAAGCTTAACAGGCTGTTTTAATTGATCTTTTACTTCGTTTAGAATTTCTGCTGCGCCTAATAATATTGATGTATGAACATCATGACCGCAAGCATGCATGATACCAGGTTTAGTCGATTTGTAAGCTACTTCATTTTCCTCGAGAATGGGTAAAGCATCTAAATCTGCTCTAAGCGCAACGCAATTCATTCCTTTGTGATGATCACTTTCAATCATAGCAACAATTCCAGTTCCTCCCACATTTCTTTCATGAGGAATTCCCAAGGATGATAACTTCTCTGAAACAAAATTCATTGTTTCAAATTCTTGATAGGATAATTCCGGATATTTATGCAACTGTTCGCGGTATTGTTTCACTTTATCAAAAAGCTCAACAGAACGTTGTTTGATATGATTTACTAACTCAGGATTCATTGGAAGAAAGGGATTGATAACCTGACACAATTAATTTAAATGAAACATAGGCCGTTAACAGCCCAAAAAGTAATTTTACCAATCCTGGGGACATTTTCAAAGCCAGTTTAGAACCGATATACCCGCCAACAACAAAAGTCAATGCGATAATCAAACCGAATTTCCAGTTAACATTTCCAGTTTTCCAATAATTCATGGTTGCCATAATTACTACAGGCATAGACAATACAAACAAACTTGTTCCTTGAGCTTGATGTTGAGAAAATCCCAACATATAAACCAATGCAGGAACAATTACAATTCCACCGCCAACTCCCACAAATCCACTCAACACTCCGGCACAGAGACCAATTGAAATAAGAATAAGCACTGTTTGAGTTGTCATGGTTAAACAAAAATACAATTGTTTAAACTATTTCGCCAATACTTTTTAAATATGATTTCAATTGAGATTCATTTTCTTTTTTAATAATGAGAAGTTTATCTCCAGAATCTACAACGATATAGTCATTCAATCCATCAATTAATATTTTTTTAGAAAGCGATGAAATGACTAAATTGTTGGACGCATTGAAAAAATGGGCATCAACATTTATGACTGAATTTCCACATTCATTACTTGTTGTTTTTTCACCTAAACTTCCCCAAGTTCCTAAATCGCTCCAATCAAAATCTGTTAGTACCATTGAAATATTATCAGCATGTTCTAGAATAGCATAATCAATTGAAACATCTTGGCACTTAGCAAAGGCGGATTCTAAGTCTTTCACTTCATGATCCGTACCAATTGAAATGGTATTGAATAAGTTGTATAAGTTCTTTTGATACTTATCGAATGATGAAAGAATTGTTTTTGTTGTCCAAATAAAAATTCCGGCATTCCAATAATAATTCCCGGCATGTAAAAACTGACTTGCTAATTCTAAATTTGGTTTTTCTTTGAATTCAATCACTTTTGCAACTTTTCCTGCTTCTGGTTTTATCGTTTTATCAAACTCAATATAACCGTAACCAACATCTGGCCTTGTGGGTTTGATACCTAAAGTAACTAGTTTTTCTGTTTGAGCCTCCTGGATAGCAATGGAAAGTTGATCGTGAAAGCGAT
>JBIIHD010000053.1:0-7066 GCA_044236095.1 Crocinitomicaceae bacterium
AATTAACTTCTTTTGTACCAATTTTCAAAATCACATCTCCGTCTTTTAAACCAGCCTCGTCTGCACTTCCATCTTCAATAACTTTTGCAATAAAAACACCTTTAGTATTCGGCAAGTTATTTTTTGTCTTCACATCTTGAGTAATATCATTAATTTGAACACCCAAATAACCTCTTTGAACAACACCGTAATCAATGAGGTCTCTCATAACCTTTTCGACAAGATTTACAGGTACTGCAAATGAATATCCTGAATAACTTCCAGTTTGTGATGCTATTGCTGTATTTATTCCAACAAGCTCACCACGTGTGTTAACCAATGCACCACCGCTATTCCCCGGATTCACTGCAGCATCAGTCTGAATAAATGATTCAATCGGTATTACATCTTGCTTCGAGCGATCTGATAATAAATTGATGTTTCTGGCTTTTGCTGAAACAATTCCTGCTGTAACAGTTGAGGTCAAATTAAATGGATTTCCAACAGCTAGAACCCATTCTCCAACTTTCAAATCGTCGCTATTTCCTAAAGGTATAGGTTGAAAATCTGAACCTTCTATTTTCAAAATTGCAATATCAGTCGAAGGGTCTGTTCCAACAACAGTAGCAGTATATTTTGAATTATCGTTTAAAATAACTTCTATTTCACTGGCGTTTTCAATGACATGATTGTTAGTTACAATATATCCTTCAGAGGAAACTATCACACCTGAACCTGAACCTGAACCATATTGTTTAAATTCTCTCCCTCCAGCCCCAGGACCGTAGAAAAATTCCTGAAAAATATCTCTCTGAAAAGAAGTTTGAACTACCTTCGTTGTGACGTGAACTACCGAATTAATGGTACTTTCTGATGCTTGAATAAAATCAACTGGTGTTCCTTCAAAACTAGCAAATTTTGCATTGTTTATCCTATTTCCGTCAATGACGCGTTCTGACAATTTAGTATCATCAGAATAAAAATTGTAAGTAAGATAACCTGCTAGCGGAATAAGTCCTCCTAAAAAACCCACCGCCAATTGTTTGATAAATGTTGTTTTCATAATTAACGATTTTTATTACAATAATAACAGAAAGAAAAATTTGTTGTTATACATGTGATGTTAAAGATTGTTAAGCAATTATCGTGCAAAATCGCGTTAAAAACGCTACTTTTGTCTTCTAACAATGCGAATAGAATTTTTCAAATTTCAAGGAGCTGGAAATGATTTTATCATGCTTGATAACCGTCAAGGTAGTTATGCTGATCTTTCACTAAAGCAAGTCATACAACTTTGTGATAGACATTTTGGAATAGGCTCAGATGGTTTGATTTCAATTAACTCTAACGATAATTCAGATTTTTTCATGGATTTTTTCAATCCTGACGGGACTAAAAGTTTCTGTGGAAATGGAGCTCGTTGTGCTGTTGCTTTTTTTGATAATTTAGTTGAAAACAAAAAAAAAACATATACTTTTCAAGCCATCGATGGTTTTCATGAAGCATCAATTAAAGTCGATAATTTGGTTAGATTGCTAATGAATGACGTTCAAAATATTTCAATGATAGATAAAGAAACATTTGAAATAAATACAGGATCTCCTCATTTAATAAAATTCTGTGAGGAAATTGATACACTGAATGTTAAGGATGTAGGATCAAAAATTAGGTATTCAGAGAAATACAAAAACCAAGGTATAAATGTGAATTTTATTGAAATCGAGGGAAAGGCAAAACTCAAGATTAGAACCTATGAACGTGGTGTTGAAAACGAAACACTTGCTTGTGGAACTGGAATTACCGCAGCTGCACTCGCCTATTATTTTCAACATAAAAAAATGGACTTACACAAAATTCAATTGGAAGCAAGAGGAGGTTCATTGATCGTAGAATTTGATTTTGAAGAAAATTCCGGATTTAAGAATATTTATTTGACGGGGCCTGCTGAATTCATTTTTAAAGGTGAAGTTCATGTTTAATTTTCTGGTAAAAGATTTTTACAAAAATTTGAATACGATTGATTTTAAGGAATCTTGCCTCTGGGTTATTAATTCAAATAAAACCCCTCCACACATAGGAGTTTCTTCGGAGAATTTATTTTTCAGTTTGAAGGCGAATGGAAAAGATTTTGAACTTTCAGCTCAACAAGTTTTTCAAAAATTAATCGAAAAAAATGTTGAATTAATTATGTTTCAGTTGAAGGAAAAAATTACGTCATCTGTTTTAAGTTCTATATATTCTAACTACTCATGCGCCATTCCTTCAAAGATTTCTTGTTTGACCCCGATTTTAGAAGTTCTTGCCATTAATGAACGTATTTTATTGCCACAACTTCTCAGTTATTTGGAAGACCAAAATTTAATTTCGAGTATTTTTGTATTCAATAGTGACAGAGAATTAATCAAAATTGGTAATTATACTGAATTTGATGTTGCAAAAGAAATAGAAAAATTTCAACATGCTAAAAGGAAGTAGTGTCAATTTAAGAGCTGTGGAACCAAGTGATGCCACTCTCATTTATCTTTGGGAAAATGACACCACTAATTGGAAATTTACAAATACTGAATCACCTCTTTCCATGTTTGAAATTTATCAGTTAATTGAAGAACAACGTGCTGTCAGGGAATCTGGACAATTAAGACTGATAATAGAAGAAAATGAAATTTCAGTAGGAGCAATTGATCTGTACAATATCGATTTTAAAAATGAATTTGGTACGGTTGGGATATTAATCGCCGATGAAAAAAATCGAAATAGAGGTTTGGCCACTGATGCACTTGAGTTATTAATTAACTATGCTAAAAGTTCATTAGATTTAAAAAATTTAACTTGTGGCATTCAACAAAATAATATCTCCAGTCAAAAATTGTTTGAAAGATGTGGTTTTGTTCATATGGGAACTAGGAAAAATTGGTTTAAAGTTGAAGGAAAAAGAGAAGATGAACTTATTTATCAGCTAAATCTATGAGGAATTTTATATTTAAAATCAATCTTGTCTTTGTTTTTTACATTTTCATATCTGTAACTTCTGGATGTAGCTTTTTTCAGGGACGTCAAAAAACATTGAACTCTAAAGAGGTTAGTATTGTCATTGGAAGTAACTGGAAATTATCAGATTTAGCTCAAAATTTAGTTGACAAAAAACTTATTGAAAGTAAAGAAGTTTTTCTTGAAGTAGCAAAATCAAACTCTTTGAACAACATGAATTTAGCCGCAGGAAAATATCGAATTAAGCCTGAAACGAAACTAAAGGATCTTGTTTTCGGATTTATTAAAAACGAAAACGGTGAAGGAAATGCGGAAGTGAAAGTGAAAGTTACCATTTATAATTTCAGAGACATTTATCAAATGGCATCCACTGTTGAAGATTGCCTAGAGCTAGATAGCAATAAATTAGTCAATTATTTACAAAGCTCAGAAACTTTAAATAAGCTAGGTTTGCGGAAAAAGGAAGAATTAAGTGCGCTATTCGTTCCGAAAACTTATGAGATGTATTTTGACACGAATGAAAAAGAATTTATTCAATCAATTAAGTCCGATTTTGATAAATTTTGGAACAAAGATCGTTTAGCTAAAATTCAAAAAATCAACTTAAAAACACCTGTTGATGCAGTTATATTGGCAAGTATTGTTTATGCAGAACAAAGTAAAAATAAAGAGGAATGGCCAATAATTTCCGCTTTATATTTAAATCGACTAAAAAAAGACATGAAATTACAGAGTGATCCAACGTTTAAATTTTGTTGGGGAGATGCACTAAATGGAACACAACGTTTGCTCGAAAAACACAGAGACATTGATTGCGAATATAACACCTATAAAATCAATGGCTTACCCCCTGGCCCAATATGTTTTACACCTTTGGAAATAGTTGACGCAGTGCTAGAGCCAGCCAATGTGGATTATATTTTTATGTGTGCAACACCTGATTACACCGGAAAACATAATTTTGCTGTATCAGATGAGGATCATTTAAAAAACGCTAAGGTTTATCAGACTTGGATTGCTGAACAAGAAAAAAATAAGAAATGAAAAGAAGAACTTTTTTTCGATTAGGATTAGCCACAGGTGCATTAACAATCACTAGAAATGTTTTTGGAAATCAACTTTTCGAAGAGAAATCTTATTATGGTAAGACCAATTCTCCCATTGTGCTTTCAACATGGATACATGGTTTAGAGGCAAATCGAGCAGCTTGGGAAGTTTTGAATAAAGGCGGAAAAGCTGTTGATGCCGTTGAAACGGGAGTAAAAGTTACCGAAGCTGATTTGACAAATAGAAGCGTTGGGATTGGTGGTCGACCTGATAGAGATGGTTATGTAACACTTGATGCATGTATTATGGATGAGCAATCACGATGTGGTTCTGTTGGCTTTTTAGAAGGTATAGCTCATCCGATCTCGGTTGCCAGGGCAATAATGGATAAAACGCAACATGTGATGTTGGTAGGCGAAGGAGCCAAAAAATTTGCATTAGAACAAGGATTTAGAACAATAAAAACACCACTCCCCGAGGTGAAAAAAGACTGGAAAAAATGGAAGTCTGAAAATAAAGAATTATTTGTAAAACCAAGGATAAATCATGAAAATCACGATACAATCGGAATGATTGCAATGGATAAATTTGGTGATTTAAGCGGGGCTTGTACTACGAGTGGTTGGGCATATAAAATGCACGGTAGAATTGGTGATTCACCCATTATCGGTGCAGGATTATTTGTTGATAATGAGATTGGAGCTGCAACAGCTACAGGACTAGGCGAGGCTATAATTCGTATTGCGGGAAGTCATACGGTTGTTGAATTGATGCGTCACGGATTTTCACCACAGAAAGCATGTGAAGAAGCAGTAAATCGTATTATATCCAAGCACAAAGATCTTACAAATCTTCAATGCTGTTTTTTAGCAATGGATAAAGATGGAAATATCGGAGCGCATTCTGTATACGCCGGTTTCAATTATGCATTAAAAACTTCCAAAGACGATAAAATGGTCGATTCAACCTTTGATCGAAATTGGTAATGAAACGATTTTGGTTTTTCATTTTTTTATTTTTTCACTGTTGTTTTTATGTTTTTTCTCAAAATGACCTAAACTGGCGATTCTTTCATCCGCTAAAGCAAAATTGGTTTGCTTATTATACCCATGGCTCTATTCAAGAAAAATTAATCGAATCAAAAGAACTTCCTGATCCTTTTTATCAACTCAACGAAGATAAATTTACCTGGATTGAAAATCATATTTGGCAATTGATTTCAGATACAATATATGGTGAAAAGTCAGGTAATAAAATAATCAATATTCATTTTCCTTCCATTGATACCTATGCTTCAATTTATTGGAATGATTCTCTGGTATTAGTTGCTGAAAATAGTTTCAGGCCTTATCAAATTCAAGTTGATGTAAAACCAAATTCAAAAAATACATTAATAGCTATTTTCACGCCTCCCGTTTTATACCACAAAGAACGATTTAACAAAGAATCGTTTCATTATCCTGCGCCAAATGATCCGAATCCAATTGCAATTTCTAATTTAACAAGGAAGCCTCAATACCAATTTGGTTGGGACTGGACAGCTCGTATGAATACGATTGGATTTATGCAGCCGGTAAGTTGGAATATTCAAAAATCAAATTCACTTGAAAAACTTGATATTCAGACAACATTATTCCATTTGGATTCGGCAAAAGTCACTTACAATTTTTTATTTAATTCCTTAAATGAAGAAATTATTATTACCAGTAAACTTTTTGGAAGCCAAGTTTTAAAATCAAATAATGCCAAATTTAAATGGAAAAACATATTAAATAATCCCCAATTGTGGTGGCCAAATGGTTTTGACAATTCATTTCTATACCATGATACCATTCAAATTTTATCGAAGGATGGATTTTTATTAGAGAAAAAAGCTATTCAATTTGGAATTCGCAAATCAGAATTGATTCAAGAAAAAGATAAATGGGGAACAAGTTATGTTTTAAAAATCAATGAGAAACCCATCTTTTGCAAAGGTGCGAATATAATTCCCCCAACTGTTTTTCCGAGTCAAATATCCGATTCAGTTTGGGAGGAACAAATACAAATCATGAAACAACAAAACTTTAATATGATTCGTGTTTGGGGAGGAGGATTGTATCCTAGCGAATATTTTTTCAATCGTTGTGATGAGGAAGGAATTATGATTTGGCAAGATTTCATGTTTGCTTGTGCGATGTATCCTGCTGACTCATTGTTTTTAAAAAACGTCGAAGCTGAAATGGATTTTCAAATTCCTCGAATTGCTTCACATCCCTCAGTTGTGTTATTTAACGGAAATAATGAGGTAGATGTGGCATGGAAAAATTGGGGATTTCATAAACAATATCATTTATCAACTACTGATTCAGTTAAAATTGCTGGAGACTATATAATATTATTTCAAGAAAATCTTCCGAAATGGATCAAGTCTTATACAGAAATCCCATATGTTCATACTTCACCTTTAAGTAATTGGGGAGCTACAGAACGCTATAATCATGGTTCGCAACATTATTGGGGAGTTTGGCATGGAAATGATTCAATTGAATACTTTACTAAGAATATTGGTCGATTTAATTCTGAATTTGGTTTTCAAAGCTTTCCGGAATATTCAACTTTGATAGAAATAGGAGAACCTAATTCTTGGAATTTAGATTCTCTAGGAATAAAGAAACATCAAAAAAGTTATGTTGGGAATGGGAAAATAAATTCAAATATTGATGAGTTTTTTCCTATACCTAAAAATTTCATGGAGTTTGTTTATTATTCTCAATTGGTTCAGGCCAATGCAATAGAAAAAGCAGTTTCTGCTCATCGTTTGAATGCCCCTCGATGTATGGGTTCACTTTATTGGCAATTGAATGATTGTTACCCGGGCCCAACTTGGTCTAGCGTGGATTATTTAGGAAACCGAAAGATTTTGCATTATCGCATAAATGAAGCCATGAATCCGGTGGCTGTTTTACAAGAGAAAACAAATGAAGGTTTTCAGATAAAAATCACTTCTGATTTTCCCACAAAAATCAATATTAATTATGAGATTTTTGGAATTGTAAAAATGAAAAATAAG
>JBIIHD010000054.1:0-7004 GCA_044236095.1 Crocinitomicaceae bacterium
ATTTCCAAAATCATCGAAGAAATGGAAGCTTAAATTCGCATTTTGAGCATACCATACTTGATACAAGGCAGTAAGTGAACCAATTTCAACGTAGGATGCCAAGCCAGATGCAATCCAGATTCTTTTTTTAGAGGGTTTTTCTGCGTTGGAAAAAAAACGAGATTGACTAATTGAATAATTACTCAAAAAGATATTAATAATGAAGAGTAGAAAAAAAAACCGAATAAAATTTTTCATCAAATGATTCACACTCAAAAATACGTTAATTTTATGTGTTTAATTAAAAGGATATGCCAAAAAACAGAAAAGATTGGAATGACATTAAGAGTAACGATAGTTGGTCTATTTTTAAAATAATGTCTGAATTTGTGGAAGGATTTGATCGTATGGCTAAAATTGGACCATGTATATCCGTTTTTGGTTCAGCTCGTACTCCTTCGGATAACAATTATTATCAATTGGCAACCGACGTTTCAAAAAAGCTGGCTGAGGCTGGTTATGGAATAATTTCAGGAGGAGGACCGGGCATAATGGAGGCCGCAAATAAAGGTGCTCAGCTGGGCGGTGGAAGATCCGTTGGATTGAATATTGATTTGCCTTTTGAGCAAAACCATAATCCATATATTGATCAAGAACATAATCTTGAATTTGATTACTTTTTTGTTCGAAAAGTAATTTTTGTAAAATACTCACAAGGATTTGTGATTCTACCAGGAGGCTTTGGCACATTGGACGAGGCGTTTGAAGCTCTAACGTTGATTCAAACAAAGAAAATTGCGAAAAGACCCGTAGTTTTTATTGGTAAACAGTATTGGTCGGGATTATTGGTGTGGATAGAGGAAGTCATGCTTAACGAGGAAAAAAATATTTCGCCGAATGACATGAATATGTTTCACATTGTTGATACTGCAGAGGAAGCAGTGCGTTACATTGAAGACTTTTACAAAACTCATTTGTTGTCTCCAAATTTTTAAATGAGTTGGATTATTTTTTTTAATTAACTTTGTCTTTCATGGAGAAAACCTCATTTATGAGATCTTTTTGGAGCTTTATCAAATCAAGAAGTTTTTTCAAGCATTTTGGTTTGGTTATATTGTTTTATCTGGTTGTTATATTTGGAACTATATTCTTGTTAGATTGGTCAACTAATCACGGAGAAAAAATTGAGGTGCCAAATGTTGTTGGAAAAAATGCAAACGAGGCGAAAAGTATTCTTGAAGAAAAAGGTTTGAAATATCAGATTTTGGACTCTATTTATAATCCGAATAAACCCAACGGTACTGTAATAGATCAAACGCCTGGACCTACAAAAAGCACTTCAGTTTATGTAAAGTCTGGAAGAATTATTGGACTAAGAGTTACCAAAAAACAAAAGTTAGTTGAAGTGCCTAACCTCATTAATAAATCTCAAAAATTTGCACAGAGCGTTCTCATTAATAGAGGTTTGAAATTTATTGTCAGATATAAGCCTGTCCCTCAATTTGGTGGACTAGTAGTTGAACAATTATATAATGGCAAAAAAGTAATTCAGGGAACTAAAATACCTGTTGGAGCCACAATTACTGTTTATATTGGTGAGGTTGTTAAGGAAGACAATGAAAAAATACCCGATTTATATGGTTTAACTATTCGAGAAGCGATTGAGGTTCTTGACGGTCTTGGGTTTAGATATATTTATGGCTGTTCAGATTGCGATGAAAATTCAGACACTCTTTCTGCCATTGTAATTAGTCAAAGCCCTGAGTATAATAGAGGGAAAGAAATGTCTAAGTCTAATGAAATTACATTTACAGGAGCGTTAGAAGCAGAGGTAGATGAGGAGAAGATAGGTCGTTCAAAAGCCAATCAAGAAATATTTAACAAAGAGCGAGAGGAATTAGATAAAGAAGATTCGAAGAAAAAAGATAAAGAATCAGGGTCTTCCAAGAAAGATACAGACAAGAAGTCAGGAAGTCAGGATGCTAAAAAGAAGAGCTCAGGAAGAAAAGACGATGATTAATCCGACATAATTTTTTTTATAATCATTCGTTTAATAGGTTATGGCTAGACATTTTTCTCTCGGTTTCATTTTTTTATTTTTCATCTTTAGTTTTTTTGCTCAAAGTCTAGAGATAGGACCTATTTTAAAAAACTATCATATTGATAGTAAAGGAGTTCAATTAAAAAATTTGAATAATACCTTCGACAGTTCATTTGTTTTTATTCCAGATACAATTCAACTCCCGTTTTTTGATGATTTTTCAACCAATAAATTTCAAAAATATCAAGGTGATATTAATGCCAACGGTGTTATCTCAGAGTTGTTTTATAGATTAACAAATCCAATCACGCTGACACCATTATCTAATTCCAATGTATTTACGAATCAAATTACATTTAAGCGAACGTTTGATATAATATCATCGACTTTTATAGATTCAATCTTACCATTAACAGTAGTTAGAGTAGGTGATCTTACTAGTTTTCCACCTCAATTTGATATTGTAGATTTATATCCACCTTATTTCATATTTGATACAATTGGTGATCCGGGAAATTTTGTTGATACTGTTTGGATTTCAAATGCCCCTTATTTTCAAGACTCAGCTCGAATTTTTTATCAACCGATTAACGATCCAACAAAGATTTGGTTAGATTCTTATGCCTACCATAATTACCGTTTCGCAAAAGATCCACGATCTCTAGGGGTTGTGACTTTTGATGGTTTGGATGAAAATGGTTTTCCCTATGAAATTGGTTCTACCTTAACAAATTATTCGGATAATTTGACTTCAAAACCGATTGATTTAAATCAAATAACTGCCTCGGATTCCATATATTTTTCTTTTCTCTATCAGCCTGAAGGCCTTGGTGATATTCCTGAAAGTAGTGATTCTTTGATTGTCGAATTTTATGCACCTGAATTACAAACATGGAATAGGGTTTGGGGTGTAAATGGTGATACTGTTCATCCATTTAAGGCAGCTCATGTATTGTTAAATGATTCAAAGTATTTTAAAAAAGGATTTCAATTTCGATTTAGAAATTATGGTTCTCTCGCAGGAGGATTGGATCATTTTCACATCGATTATGTTCATTTAAGGACATTATCATCAATTGACGACACTTTGTTTAAAGATTTTGCATTCGTGTATCCTTTGAATTCCTTATTGAAAACATATACATCTGTTCCATGGGATCATTACAGAGAAAGTACAACAAATCAAATGTCTGATTCAGTACTAATAAAATTGCACAATGGCAGTCCAAATCCTGAGAACTATCAAAATGGTCAGATTAATGTTTTATACAATGGCAGCTCAGAGGGAAATTTTGTTTTACAAGGTTTCAATTTAGCTGAATCAAATATCAATTATAGCGCAAGAACTACTCATTCATCTTTTAACGACTGTTCGAATGGTTATGAATTTGATCGAACCAAAACAGGCAATCAACAAACTTTTGAAATCAAGGCAAATGCATCAGCACAGTTTCCAAATTTTAATGTCAATGATTCAACTTTGTTTTTCCAAGAGTTTTACAATTTTTACAGTTACGATGACGGAACAGCTGAAGCTGCTTTTGGCCCGACAGGAACTCAGGCAAGACTGGCAATAGAATATAATAGCTATCAACCGGATTCATTGATTGGTATCAATATTCATTTTGTCCCTTCGGTTACAGACGTATCTAACAACTTATTTTTAATCACTGTATGGGATGATAACAATGGTGTTCCTGGAACAATCTTATATGAGGACAATGTTTTTTTTCCTCGAAATCCGATCTATGGAGATGCACAAAATTTGTTTTACACCTACTATTTCATAGACACCATGAAAGTACCTGTAGGTCAAAAATTTCACATTGGTTGGAGACAATTGGACGCTGAAAGATTAAACGCTGGTTTAGATAGAAATATTGATAATTCATCTAAAATAAGATACAGTGTAGATGCTGGTTTTACATGGCTTACCTCTCCATTTCCTGGATCAGCTATGATTAGGCCGGTTTTTTCAACATCTTTGGATCCGATTTTATTTACTTCGGAATTAGAGATTGAGGAGAGTGTTATTATTTATCCCAATCCGACTTCAGATTTAATCTATTTTTCTTTAAATAATTATAACTCTTCATTGGAATATGAATTCATCAATTCATTAGGCCAAATCATAGAAAAAGGCTTTGCATCACAATTAGATATCTCTGCCAAACCATCTGGATTTTATTTCATCAAATTCCCCCAAGTTTCAGGTAAAACCTATAAAATTGTTAAGAAATGATGGAGGAGAGTTTCTCACCAGATCAAGATCAAGAGGAAGAGTTATTTGAGCATTACAAATTTATAGTTGATAAAGGCCAAGAGGTAGTTCGAATTGACAAGTATTTGTTGGATAGAATGCCAAATACCTCAAGAAACAAAATACAAATTGCCGCCCGTAATGGAAATGTCGTAGTTAACGGTGTTAAAGTAAAGCAAAACTATAAAGTAAAACCCAAAGATGAGGTTGCACTTGTATTACCTTACCCAATTCGAGAAATTGAACTTATACCCCAAAATATTCCTTTAGAAATTATATATGAGGATGATGCATTGATTATTATAAACAAGTCGTCAAATATGGTGGTGCATCCCGGATACGGAAATTATTCAGGAACTTTAATGAATGCATTGGTTTATCATTTTGATTGTTTGAAAGAGTTTAACAATAAACACGAAATCAGACCGGGACTCGTTCATCGAATTGATAAGCATACCACTGGTCTTTTGGTAATTGCAAAAAACGATGATGTTTTATCTCATCTGGCAAAACAATTTTTTGATAGAACTACCTCAAGAAAGTACATTGCTTTGGTATGGGGTGATATTCAAGAAGATGGCACAATTACAGCCAATTTGGGCCGTTCACCCAAAAACAGAAAAATCATGACGGTTTTTCCCGATGAATCAGAAGGTAAACACGCGGTGACTCATTATAAAGTTCTAAAGAGATTTGGATACGTTACCCTCATAGAATGTAAATTAGAAACAGGAAGAACTCATCAAATAAGGGTTCACATGAAGTATTTAGGACATCCTCTGTTCAATGATTTGGAATATGGTGGAGATCTTGTATTAAAAGGAACAAAGAGTACATCATATGTAAAATTTATAGAAAACTGTTTTGATGAATTAGATGGCCAATTTTTGCATGCAAAAAGCCTTGGTTTCGTTCATCCTATTACCGATCAATGGATAGAATTTGAAAGTGCCTTACCGAAGCGATTTGATACAGTTTTGTCTAAATGGGAGACGTACACCAAAACCTAGCTCCTAAAAGTTTGAATATTCATTTTTTTTTCTATTTTTGTGTGAATTAAAAATTAAATTATTCAGTAATCGAATATTTTTATGAAAAAAATCACCATTTATTTCGCACTAATTTTTGTAGTTGCACTTTCAAACTTTAGCTATGCACAACCAAAATACATCAAAGATGCTAACAAAGCATATCGAGATTTAAAGTATTTTGATGCTGCAAACAAGTGTTCTGCGGCTTTCACCAAATTGGGCACCAAAGGAGATATTCGATTGAAAGGTGAAATGGCCTACAAAGCAGCAGAAAGTTTTAGATTAACTGAACGTATTGCTGATGCACATACTTGGTATGAGAAAGCTATCGAGTTAAAATATCAGGATATTGTTCCTGAAATACTTTTTAATGATGGAGAAATGCTTAGAATGTTAAGTGAAAATCCAAAAGCGATCAAAGTTTATAAGCTCTATCAAAAGTTAAATCCAAATGATGATAGAACGAAAGTGGCTATTGAGATTTGTGAACAAAATGAAAGGTTTAATTTAATTAAAACAAGACACCTTGTATCCCATGAATCTGGATTGAGTAGAAAAGAAATGGATATGGCTCCCATGTTTGCAGATGCTGGTAGAACGTTGATGATTTTTGGATCATCGCGCAAGGGAAGTGTTGGTGATAAAGTTGATGGTCGTACAGGTGAAGCGTACATGGATTTATGGATGTCTGCCAAGGATAAGAAAGGTAATTGGCAGGAACCGGTTTTGTTGGATAAAGGGTTGAAATTGAATACAGGTGATAACGAAGGTACCATTTGTTTCGACGGTCAATTTAAAACGGCTTTTATAACGCGTTGTCCAAATGTTAGGAAGCAAAATTTGGGATGTCAAATTATGGTAGCAGAAATGTCAGGCTTAAAATACGATAAAGGTGGAGGTAAGTGGAAAGATTTGGATACATTTCCGATTAAGCAAACTTTTAAGTTGAATGATTCCATTTCGTTAGGACATCCATGTGTTACGAAAGATGAAAAGGTTTTAGTTTTTGCATCGGATGCTCCTGAAATAAATGGCATTAGGAGTTTTGGAGGTAGAGACTTGTGGTCTGTTGTTTTTACAATGGATAAAAAGAAAAAGCAGTATGTATTAACAGAGATTAAAAATCTTGGATCCAAAATTAATACCCCTGCAAATGAATTATTTCCAACCCTAGGTTCAAATGGAGAGTTATTCTTTGCATCTGATGGTCATCCTGGATTTGGCGGATTGGATATTTATGTAGTACAGCCTGATGAGAAAACACCAAATGCTTGGACGGGCACGCCAGAAAATGTGGGTTCGCCTATCAATTCGGAAAGAAATGACTACGCCATTTATGATGTCAACCGTGCGGAAGGTTATTTTACTTCTGAGCGCAAAGGTCCTAATGGGGATTATTCTCCGGATATATACAGTTATAAATTACCAGAAATTATTTTTGATTTAAATGTTACTGTCATGGAACGTGGTACTAACAAACGAATAGATGGAGCTTCTGTTGTTCTTACTGAGGTTGATGGTACGTTGAATAATACGAAACAAACCAATGCTAAGGGTAAAACTGCTTGGGAGAAAGATGGTAATAACCGAGTTATTGTAGGAAATAAAACATATAAAATTACAGCTTCAAAAGAAGGTTATGTGAATGATATAAAAGGTACATCTATAACAACCGTAGGTTTGACTAGCAGTA
>JBIIHD010000055.1:0-6982 GCA_044236095.1 Crocinitomicaceae bacterium
ATTTTCATTTACATCAATGATTTGAGCTTCAAATTGACCGAGTGTTGAATTTTGAAATTTAGATGGTGTTTTATACTTATATAAATTATTTAAATAAGGCGATTTAATATTTTGTAAATCAATTATTAAAACATCAAATAATTGATTAAAATATTGAAGTAAATTACCTAAGATTTCCATTCGATTTTGTTCAGCTTTCAACTCATTTTTGATACTAGTTGCTTTTAAATCAGAAAAGTCGTCTTGATTCACATTTAAACCGATTCCTATTACTGAGTTTTTGATTTGAGATCCATGTAACTGATTTTCAATGAGCACACCACAAATTTTCTTTCCATGCACAAGGATATCATTTGGCCATTTAATCTGAGCTGGTATTCCCATAGATTGTAATGCTTGACAAATTGACAAAGCTGAATATTGCAAAAGAGCTGATTGATTTACTGCTGACAAGTTGTCAAATCCGAGATAAACTGAAATTAGCAAATTTTTACCTTTATCTGACAACCATTTAGTACCTCTTTGGCCCCTACCTTCTCCTTGAAAATCTGCCATTATGACTTGACCATGCTTCATTTTCCCCTCAGTGATCAACTTGGCAACATAGTTGTTCGTGGAATCAACCGAATCAAGATACGTAATTACATTTCCGATTTTAGCGTTTTTTTTCAATTTGATTCAATTGTAAGAGTTAAAAGAAGATATTATTGCGTAGCTTTGTAAGAATCAAAGATACATGGCTAAAGCGAAAAAACAAAGTGAGTCGGAAAAGTTATGCAATGCAATAGTAGAAGGCATGCAGGACAACAAAGCAAAAGATATTGTCGTTCTTGATCTTCGTGACATAGATAGTGCCGTGTGTGATTTTTTTGTAATCTGCAGCGGTGAATCCTCAACACAGGTCGACGGTATTGCTGATTCAGTAACGCGATTCACCAGAAAAACATTGAAACAAAAACCTTGGCATACAGAAGGAAAAACAAAAAGTGAGTGGGTCCTTTTAGATTACATTGATGTCGTAGCCCATGTTTTTTATAAAGAAACAAGACACTTTTTTGATTTAGAAGACCTTTGGTCAGATGCAAAACGAACGGATATACCTAATTTGAATTAACAAAAAATGGCAGGAGGAAATAAGAAAAGCCCATTCTCAATTTATTGGATTTATGCAATCATTGGAGTTGCGATTATTGCATTTCAACTTTTTATGAATGGTGGCGGAAAAGCTAAAATCAATACAAAACAAACATTCTTCACCTTGGTTGAAAAGAAAGGAGTTGAAAAAGTTCGAATAATAAACGGTGGAAAAGTAGAATTTGAATTAAATCAAACAGGTAAGCAAATTGTCACAGAAGGAAACACTTCTGATTATCAAACAATGAAAAAAGCATTGAATTCTAGTTCTCCGACTAAAAGTAAAAAAGTTGTTTTTGAAATTGAAGAAATTGGCGATTTAGGAAATTTTGAAAATGAAATAAAAGCAAGAGATCCAGGACTAACATATTCTAATGTCAAAGAAACGGATTGGTTTGGACAAATTCTAGGTTTCTTGTTACCTATCATTATTTTAGTTGCCATTTGGATGTTTGTCATGCGAAGAATGGGCGGCGGTGGTGGCGGCGGTGGAAGCCAAATTTTTAACATTGGTAAATCCAGAGCACAAGTTTATGAAAAAGGGAAATCTACAAACATTACATTTGAAGATGTTGCTGGATTAGAAGGAGCAAAAGAAGAAATAGTTGAAATCGTAGAATTTTTAAAAAACCCAAAAAAATACACGGAATTAGGCGCTAAAATCCCAAAAGGAGCATTGTTAGTTGGCCCTCCGGGAACAGGTAAAACACTTTTAGCCAAAGCTGTGGCAGGCGAAGCTAAAGTTCCTTTTTTCTCGCTTTCTGGTTCAGACTTTGTAGAAATGTTTGTTGGAGTCGGTGCATCTCGAGTTCGCGATTTATTCAAACAAGCCAAAGAAAAAGCTCCAGCTATCATCTTCATAGATGAAATTGATGCAATAGGAAGAGCACGTGGAAAAAACAATGGTTTTAATTCAAATGATGAACGAGAAAATACTTTGAATCAGTTACTCACCGAAATGGATGGCTTTGGAACGAATTCGGGTGTAATTATTTTAGCTGCCACAAACCGTGCTGACGTTTTAGATAGCGCTCTCATGCGTGCAGGAAGATTTGATCGTCAAATTTATGTTGACATGCCGGATTTAAATGAGCGTAAAGAGATATTCCAAGTACATTTGAAGCCATTGAAACTTGCTGAAGATTTAGATATTGACTTTTTGTCTCGGCAAACTCCAGGCTTCTCTGGTGCTGACATCGCTAACCTGTGTAATGAAGCAGCTCTAATTGCTGCGCGTAAGGATAAAAAGCAAGTTGAAAAACAAGATTTCCTCGATGCTGTAGATCGAATTGTAGGAGGTCTTGAAAAGAAAAATAAAATTATTACCACGGAAGAGAAAGAAGTAATAGCCTTTCACGAAGCAGGTCACGCGACCATCTCTTGGCTTTTACAATTTGCTCATCCACTTGTAAAGGTTACGATTGTGCCAAGAGGACAATCACTAGGCGCTGCTTGGTATTTACCTGAAGAAAGAACCATTACTACAACAGAACAAATATTAGATCAAATGTGCTCCGCATTAGGTGGTCGTGCTGCTGAAGAAGTTATGTTCGGAAGAATAAGTACTGGAGCACTTTCAGACCTTGAGAAAGTAACTAAACAAGCCTATGCGATGGTTTCAATTTATGGTTTAAACAAGCGCGTGGGTAATATCTCATTTTATGATTCACAAGGACGTGACATGTTCACCAAACCATACTCAGAAGACACTGCGAAAATAATCGACGAGGAGGTTAGTAAACTGGTTGAATCTCAATATCAAAGAGCTCTAGATGTTCTCAAAGATAACAAAGAAAAATTAGAGCAATTAGCCAACAAACTATTGACGGCAGAAGTAATCTTTAAAGAAGATTTAGAAGAAATTTTCGGGAAAAGAATTTGGGATAAGGAAGAACCAAAAATAGAAGAGATTCTGCCTAAAAAGGAAGAAGATGAATCAAACGAAACACTCTCTTTAAATCAGTCAGAAAATGATGAGGATAACTCAGGAAATGAAGACGAAACAGTGAACGAGGATAGCGCAGATAAAAATCCAGAGGATTCGAAACAAAATGAAGAAGAAGATTTATCTAAAGACGAATAGGTAATTTCACATGTCTAATCTTCTCGTCAGATCAATTACGGGTTTTTTCTTCGGTCTTACTGTGATAGGTTCCATAATTCTGGGAACATCCATTGAAGCTTTTGTTTTTGGTATTTTTCTCTTACTAGGATTGTGGGAGTACGCAAGTTTATTCAAACTTACCGATTATAGGCAATTTCAAATAACTTCAACAATAACCGGAATAGTAATCTATTCGATTGGTGTAATTGCTAACAAAAATTTAATTCCCTTGAATTTAGCCATGTCGATTGTGATTTGTATCATTTTCGCCTATTTTTTAATTGAATTGTGGAGAAAACAAGTTCAACCATTAGTTACTATTTCCATTTTCATTTTTGGTTTATTTTATTTGGTAATACCCTTTGTTTTACTCAATGAATTGAGTTCATCCATTGAAAATCATTTTCCTATAGTTATCGGAATGATTTTATTGATTTGGGCAAATGATACTTTTGCTTATTTATTCGGTAGAAAACTTGGAAAAACTCCTTTATTTGAGAGAATTTCACCGAATAAAACTTGGGAAGGAACCGTGGCCGGAATAGTAATGACATTAGTTACAGCTGGAATGATATTTTACTTTTCTCATTCAATTAGTCTAATGTATTGGATAATTGCCGCATGTATCATTGCACCTTGTGCTATTTTTGGAGATTTATTAGAGTCCTTATTTAAGCGAAGTTTGGACATTAAAGATTCTGGAAAAATATTACCTGGGCACGGTGGAATACTCGATCGATTTGATGCTGTGTTATTTACGGTTCCTTTTTTTTATCTTTGGCATCATATCTATCATTTTTTATAAATTTAAACCGTGAAACTGCATCGAGAAGGTTATGGAATAATTATAGTCTCAGTCATACTTTACTGCATGGTCGAGCTTGGGATGTACTATTTTTTAAAAGAAAGTACTTTTTTGACTCTTATCCTATTTAGTCTAGTTCCCACTATTTTTTTAGTACTCGTAATCCAGTTTTTTAGAATTCCCAGAAGACAATTTAGCTTTTCAGAAGGTCAAGTTTTATGTCCTGCGGATGGGAAAGTAGTTGTAATTGAAGAAGTCGAAGAAACTGAATATTTCAAAGATAAACGAATTCAAATTTCAATATTTATGTCTCCGTTAAATGTCCACGCGAACTTTAATCCAATTTCAGGTGAGATTGTCTATGCAAAATATCATCCGGGGAAATTTTTAGTTGCTTGGCATCCAAAAAGCAGTACAGATAATGAGCGAACTACGATTGTCACTAAATCTAAATCTGGAAATTCAGTGCTGTTTAGACAAGTTGCAGGCGCTTTGGCCAGAAGAATCTGTTACTATGTAAAAGAAGGTCAACAGGTTGAAGGCGGAACCGAATTTGGATTTATAAAATTTGGTTCTAGAATAGATGTTTTTTTACCTCTTCACGCGAAGATTCACGTTCATTTGAATGATAAAGTCACTGGTCAGTTGACAAAATTAGCCGATATTTAGAAATCATTAAAATAAAATTTACACCTTTCACGAAAAATAAAATCCATTTTTTGTCTTTAGAGAAATTAAAAGTTACTTTTGCAAACTTAATTTCTAATAACCTTCAGTTATGGCAAAAAATCTGGTTATCGTTGAGTCTCCGGCAAAAGCAAAAACGATCGAAGGCTATTTAGGCAAAGATTTTATCGTAAAATCAAGCTTTGGTCACGTACGCGACCTCCCTAAAAAAGGACTATCTATAGATTTGGAGAATAATTTCTTACCCAATTATGAAATCTCAAGTGATAAAAAGCAAATTGTCAGTGAATTAAAAAAACTTGCTGATACTGCAGAAACTGTATGGCTAGCGACCGATGAGGACCGTGAAGGAGAAGCGATTTCTTGGCATTTATTTGAAGCGTTAAATCTAGAGAAAAAGGATACCAAGCGTATTACGTTCAATGAAATTACAAAGACAGCCATTCTGAAAGCGATTGAAAAACCAAGAAGTATTAACAAGGAATTAGTTGACGCTCAACAGGCTCGTAGAGTATTAGATCGTTTAGTAGGGTTTGAACTATCTCCTGTTTTGTGGAAAAAAGTGAGACCAAATCTTTCTGCTGGTCGAGTTCAATCCGTTGCGGTTAGATTAATTGTTGAACGTGAAAAAGAGATCGAAAAACATACAACCAAAAGTTATTTTAAAGTAATTGGAAATTTTACTGCAAAAAATGGCTCATTCAAGGCAGAATTAGATCAAACTAAAAATGATCATAATGAAACCAAACTTTTTTTAGAGAATATTCAAAATGCTTCCTTTACAATACAAGATGTTCAACAGAAACCCGCCACTAAATCTCCTGCTGCACCATTTACAACATCTACTTTACAACAAGAAGCAAGTTTAAAACTAGGTTTTTCTGTTTCCAGAACTATGTCTGTAGCCCAGCGTTTATATGAATCTGGAAGAATAACGTACATGAGAACGGATTCTGTTAATTTATCCGAAACAGCAATCCAAGGTGCTCAGAGTGCAATTAATTCAATGTTTGGAAATTCCTATTCCAAGCCCACAAAATATTCAACAAAAAGTGCAAATGCACAAGAAGCTCACGAAGCAATTAGACCAACTGATTTCACAATACCATCAATTGAAGGGGAAAGAGATGATCAAAAACTGTATGAACTAATCTGGAAGCGATCTATTGCAAGTCAAATGAGTCATGCTCAACTTGAAAGAACCACAATTAAAATATCAAATAGTACAACCACAGAGACTTTTACAGCACGTGGGGAGGTTATTCGATTCGATGGATTTTTGAAAGTATATTTGGAATCCAATGTCGATGAAGAAGATGAAGATCAAGATTCTGATACCTTACTTCCTTCTGTTACAAGCGGTGAAAAAGTAGACTTGAACGAAGTTACAGCCACCGAGCGTTTTTCAAGACCCCCTTCGCGCTATGTTGAAGCTTCGCTGGTAAAAAAATTGGAAGAACTTGGAATTGGTAGACCTTCCACTTACGCACCAACCATTTCAACCATTCAAAAAAGAGGCTATGTTGAAAAACTAGAGCGTGAAGGTACTGAACGAAAATATCAAGTTTTAGTACTCAATAAATCAGGGATTAATGAGACCGTGAAAACTGAAATCACCGGACGAGATAAAAATAAATTATCTCCAACAGATATAGGAACACTTGTCACAGATTTTCTCAATGATCATTTTTCTCGTATTATGGATTACCAATTTACGGCTAATGTAGAAGCGGAATTTGATAATATTGCCAAAGGATTACAAAGTTGGACAAATATGATTCGTTCATTTTATGACCCTTTTCATGAAAACGTGACGCATACCTTGGAGACATCTGAGCGCGTTACTGGAGAAAGAGAATTAGGTGTAGATCCAACCACTGGAAAACGAGTATCAGCAAGGATTGGTCGATTTGGTCCAATGATTATGATTGGCGGTGATGAAGAAGGGGAAAAACCAGTTTATGCATCGCTTAAAAAGGATCAATCAATTCAGACGATAACTCTTGAGGATGCATTAGAATTATTTAAATTACCTCGTACACTCGGGGAATCAAATGGTGAAATTGTTAAAGCTAATGTTGGTCGATTTGGTCCTTATGTACAAATTGGAAAAACTTTTGTATCAATTCCCAAAGAGGAGGATCCCATGACGATTACTTTAGATCGTGCGTTAGAGCTTTTTGAAGAAAAGAAAAGTGCTGATGCATCGAAAGTTCTAAAATCTTTTCCAGAAAGAGAGGATGTACAAATTT
>JBIIHD010000056.1:0-6896 GCA_044236095.1 Crocinitomicaceae bacterium
AAATGAATTGCTTGGTGTTATTTTATCTTCTGTATATTCTATTTTGGACAGATTTCCCATTTTTAAAATAACGGAATCAAAATTTTTATCAATCAGTTCATTTTTTCGAACATACAATTCTAATTTCACTTTATTTGCAATGTTTTGGTCTTTTCGAATAGTTCTGATTTGAGTTACCACCTTTTCCATGTAGTCGAATTGTTTCAAAATAGAATCATTTACATTTGCTATTTTGGGCCAAGTTGACATCACAATATCATCACCTTCTGAGCGATTTTCTAACAAATGCCATAGTTCCTCCGATACAAATGGCGTAAAGGGTTGCATCAATTTTAATAATTCTCCAAAAAAGAATTTCGTTGAAGCGAGTGTTTTTGAATCAATGGGTTGTTCGTAGCCGGGTTTTATCATCTCTAAATACCATGAACAGAAGTCGTCCCAAACTAATTTATAGGTTGACATTAATGCGTCAGAAATTCGAAACTTATCAAAGGAATCATTTATCTCGATGAGTGTTTTATTGAATTTCGTCTCGAACCATTCAATCGCTTTCTTGGATGATTCAGGTTGTTCGAAATCTCGAACTTCCCATGAGGAGACAAGGCGATATGCATTCCAAACTTTATTCGTGAAATTACGTCCTTGTTCACATTGCGAACTATCAAAAGGAAGATCGTTCCCGGCGGGAGAAGAAATTAATATTCCAACCCGAACGCCATCGGCACCGTAATTTTCAATTAAATCCAATGGATCAGGCGAATTACCAAGTGATTTAGACATTTTTCGGCCTAATTTATCTCGCACGATTCCTGTGTAATATACATTTCTGAAAGGTAAATCACCCATGTATTCGTAGCCTGCAATTATCATTCGCGCCACCCAGAAAAACATGATTTCAGGTGCTGTAACAAGGTCATTCGTAGGGTAATAGTATTTTATTTCTTCGTTATTTGGTCTTGTAAGGCCATTGAAAACGGAAATAGGCCACAACCAACTTGAAAACCAAGTATCCAATACATCTTCATCTTGTTTCAAATCATTCACTGAAATTTGTCTTCCCGACTTTTCAAGAGCCAATTTCAACGCTTCGTTTTGCGTTTTAGCAACAACAAAATCATTGGTGTCAGTTCCGTAATACCATGCAGGAATGCGATGTCCCCACCACAATTGTCGCGAAATACACCAATCTTTGATGTTTTCCATCCAATGTTTGTAGGTGTTTTTGAATTTCTCCGGATAAAATTGAATATTTCCGTTCATTACATTTTCCAGCGCAGGTTGAGCCAGTTCTTTCATGCTCACAAACCATTGTAGCGAAAGTCTCGGTTCGATTACTGAATTAGTTCGTTCAGAAAATCCAACTTTATTAATGTGATCTTCCGTTTTTACCAAATATCCTTTTTGATCTAGTTCTTGTTCAATCAATTTTCTTACTTCAAATCGATCTTTATTTTCGTAATGAAGTCCTTTTGAATTCAAAGTTCCATTGGCATGAAAAATATCAATTGATGCTAGGTTGTACTTTTTTCCTAATTCATAATCGTTCGGATCATGAGCAGGAGTTACTTTGAGGCAACCCGTTCCAAAATCCGTTTCCACGTATTCATCTGCAATTACGGGAATAACACGGTTTGAAATAGGAACAACAACATTTCTACCCACATATTTTTTATACCGTTCGTCATTTGGATTTACGCAAATAGCTGTGTCACCCAAAATTGTTTCTGGTCGGGTAGTGGCAATAGTTAACCATTCATCATCAGAGCTTTCGATTTTATAACGAACAAAATACAATTTAGAATTCACCTCTTTGTACAAAACCTCTTCATCTGAGAGTGCTGTCAATGCTTCTGGATCCCAATTTACCATGCGTAATCCACGGTAAATTTTTCCTTTTTTGAATAGGTCAATAAAAACGTCAATTACCGAATCCGAATATTCTGGATCCATTGTAAAATGAGTTCTTTTCCAATCGCAAGAAGCGCCAAGTTTTTTCAATTGTTCCAAAATGATTCCACCGTGCTTGTCTTTCCATTCAAAGGCATGTTTTAGAAATTCATCTCGTGACAAATCTGATTTTTTAATACCTTGTTCTCGTAGTTTTTGTACCACCTTTGCTTCAGTTGCAATAGAGGCATGATCTGTACCCGGAACCCAGCAAGCATTCTTCCCTAGCATGCGAGCACGTCGAACCAAAACATCTTGAATGGTATTGTTTAGCATGTGTCCCATGTGCAAAACACCGGTAACATTTGGCGGAGGGATAACTACGGTGTAGGGTTCACGATCGTCAGGTGTTGAATTGAAATAAGCTTTATTCAACCAATGTTGATACCATTTATTTTCAGCATTTCGGGGATTATACGTTTTTGGGATTTCCATGCTTTGTTTTTTTGCAAAGATAAAAAAAGCCCGTCACTGACAGGCTTAAAAATTGTGAAAAGAAAATTTGGTGTTTTTATTTGATTTCTTTCTTGGATGAAGCTTCTTTGGTTTGTGCAGATAAATTTTGTTGAGACTTTGATTTGAATTTCATGGATTGTGCAAATCCAATAAATCCAACTGCAATAATCATTGTTAACATTGTAACAAATAATGCATCTTTGGGTGAGATTGTTTTCTTCATGGCGCAAAGTTTTAAAGAGTTTGATAGTATAACGTATGAAAAGTGGGAAAATAACATAAGTTTATTTGAATTTATGAACAACTCATTTTTAAAATAGTATTTTTGTTTCGTTAAGAATACATGAATAAAATTACTGTGAGCGAAATACAATTATTAACAATTTTAACCGTTTTTCTTACATGAAATTCAGCTTTTTACTTTTATTCTTAGCGTTTACATCCTTTTGTTATAATCAATCCGGCGGATCTTATTCTTTTCCGTTTTTAAATTTGGATTACAATGCACGAATTGCAGCAACTGGAGGTTATTTTGTCACAGTACAAGATGATGATTTGAATTTAGCTACCGCCAATCCTTCTTTTTTGAATAGCCAAATGAATAATGCGGTGGTTTTTAACCAGGCTTTCTTGGCCGGTGGTGTCAATTATGGAATGGCTGCGTATGCCCACAAAGGCTTGAAAGGAATGTGTTCCGCAAACGTGAAATATGTTGATTACGGAACATTTCAACGAACTGAATCAAATGGGCAAGCTTCTGGGACGTTTCGACCGTTTGAATATGTGGTTGGATTGGCTTATGCAAAGCAGTTGAATCCGCTCATTTCTGTTGGTGGAGGATTGAATTTTATCGGTTCTATTTTGGAAACGTACAGCGCCTATGGTATATCCTTAGATATAGGAGGAACGTATAAACATCCGAATAATTTATTTACGGCCTCAGCTCTTTTTAAAAATGTTGGATTGAAAGTGAAGAATTATACATCGAATGACAAAGGAAATTTGCCCGGAGATTTTCAAATCGGTGCTTCTTATAAATTGGCGCATGCCCCTTTTCGATTCAATGCGGTTGTTCACAATTTGAATAGATGGGATTTAACCTACAATGATCCTTTTGCACAACCAACGTACGATGCCTTGACGGGCGATACAATTCCAGTTCCGAAAGCTAATTTCATAGAGAAAACAGCTAGGCATTTATTGGTTTCTACCGAATTATTAATATCCAAAAGTTTAACATTTAGAATGGGCTTCAACTATCAGCGACGTCAGGAAATGAAGTTGGTTGAACGTCCGGGGTTGTCTGGAATGAGTTTAGGTTTGGGTTTTAAATCTAAACGATTCAGATTGGATTATGGATTTGTGATGTACTCCAAAGCAGGTTACAATCATGTGCTATCTCTTTCCAGTTCCATTGATTCTTGGAAAAAGAAGTAGTTTTGTACATGCAATCTAAAAAACTTACTATTGCTATTGATGGATATTCATCTTGTGGTAAAAGCACATTAGCAAAAGACCTTGCAAAAGAATTGAATTACATTTTTATCGACTCGGGCGCCATGTACCGTGCTGTTACCTTATTTTGTCTCAGAAATGAATTTGTTCGTGGGGATATAGTTGAAAAACAGTCTATTATTTATCATTTAAATCAAATTCAACTTGATTTTGGAACGGATGAACAAGGAAATAAAGTGATTTTGTTGAATGGTGAAAATTGTGAAAATGAAATTCGGAAAAGTCATGTGGCATCAGTTGTTTCCAAAATTGCTGAGATCAAAGAAGTTCGTGAAAAATTAGTGAAAGAACAACAGCGCATGGGGGATAAGGGTGGTATTGTAATGGATGGACGTGATATTGGAACCGTTGTTTTCCCGAATGCTGAATTGAAAATATTCGTGACAGCATCTATCGAAGTTCGTGTTCAGCGCAGGTTGCTTGAGTTGACTCTAAAAGGAATTGAAACAAATGCTGAGGAAGTTCGCGATAATTTAATTGAGCGCGATTTTATAGATTCTAACCGCAAGGAAAGTCCATTAACGCAAGCTGAGGACGCCATTGTGTTGGATAATTCCAACCTAACGCGTGAAGAACAACTGGCGTGGACGTTGGAGTTAGTTGATAAGAGACAATTTGGTTAAACATGTTTTTTTCAATTGATTGAGTTCATTTTTGAAATCTTTTTCTTCAGAATTGGTTTTTTCTGCTTCGGCAATTTTTTTCAGCGCCTCTTCATACCTATTTAACTTAATCAAATATTTGATATTCAAAAGATAATGATCAACAAAAGGATCTTGGGAAATAATCCAATTCGACCATTTTAATCCTTGATTTAGAATCGTTGAGTCTGATTGATTTTCCAGAATAACCCAACAATATTCATTTAAATCATGCCCACCAATTTTTTCCAAAAAGGATTCGTTTTTTTTCATATAATATCTTAATGAATCAAGTTCGGATTTTGATTTCGCATTTACGTACCCAAGGTCTATTGGCTCGGTAATTTTTGTTCGTATTCTTGCAATTTCCATTTTCTCTAAAAATATTGGATAATTAAAGGATAGCGTTGTAAGAGCGAAGCGAAATAATGGGAATTGAAGTAGAAATGCCAAAATCACAAAAGTGTAGGTGATATTTTTTGTTGTTTGAAGGAGTTGATCTCTGTATACGAAAAGAAAAATAAAACTTAATAGTAGGAATGACAAACTAAACAGACGAATAATATCTGCGCCAGGCCAATGCATCATGAAAAAAATACCACCAATAATTGTTGCTGAGAAACTACAACGATAAATGAACTCTAAAAATTTGTTATTTGTTTTTGTTTTTTGACCAACTACAAAATAGATAGCTAATAGAAAAACTCCTATCATTAGAAGCATTCCTGCACCGGGGAAGTGCATTACTTTGAACATTAATCCTAGAAAAAGAACAGCTAAAGAAATTTTATATAGTTTTTTTAAAACGATTTTATTTCGGTTCCCACTTATGAAAATACTTTCTGAAATTTCCTCATCTTCTAATTTTTCGGGGATAAATAAGCTGAGTATATAGTGAATAAAAATCAAAAGAAATGAGCAAACGATTAATAACTGGGCTACAATTCCGTTAAAACTAAACGATCGCAGGATGAAACACATGATTACTGAGATTAGAATAAAATAAAACACTTTACTCTCAATTTTGAAATAGAATTCTTGGAATTGTGTCGTGACATTTTTTATATACTGAACAATGATTTTTAACTTAAAAAATAAGAAGGAGATAAACATTATAAATCCAAGTACCATCGATAGTTGAACGGATACAAACAAACCTCCAGAAACGACAATAATAAAAAAAGTAAAGATTCCGAGTGTTCTAAAAAACCGCATGAATTCCATGATGGGAATGGTTTGTTCTAGGGTTAGATTTCCTTGAATTAAGTGTTTTCGAATAATCCTTGTAATAACATTGCTTGATTCATTTGTTTGCCCTGCGTTTGAAGCAATTAAATTTTCTTCCTTCTCATTATATATTTTCGATAATTGAAGAGATTTATCAATAGAATCGGATAAATCGTTAAATCTCAAGCGAGAAGCAATTACAGCAAGGAAAAATACAGAACAAAATAAGGTCAAGAACGCCATAAGGGATAAAATCCCTTCTTTACTTAATAATTGACTAATTGATTGAACAACGGCTTCAGAAGAAAAATTAACCAAACCTTCAAATAAACCATAGAAATTAATTGAAAATGAACTAATACTTTCTATGGATACATTGCTTGATGAAATTAGCTGTAAAAATCCGCTGAATGCCAAAGCTCCAAAAAGCGCTGCTTCAAGCACGTAGGCTTCCATTTTATCATTTGCAGATCTGAGACTGACATCTAATTCAATGATTTCTTCATCGTTCTCATTGTGATTTAAATTTGTTTTGACTTGATTTAATTTTATTTTATCTAATTGATAAATTATTTGAGAGATAGAAGGTCTTTTTTTGGAAAAGAATGTCAGTAAAATCATGAAGTAAAGACCATACAATATTGTGTACAAAGGAATAACTACTCCATAATCACTACTTGTAAATTCAAATACTATGAGCGAAATTAAAACTCCGATAATTAATAAAATAAACGTGAATAGATAATTCCATGGTGAATGAACATTCGTTATTTTTAAGTCACTTCTACCGATATCAGAAAAAATCTTTTGCGTGTTTCTTTCAATTTTCTTATCTCGGAAATAGGCAAAAACTAAAATGATTATGGGAATAAAAACATATTGTGAAAAAATAAAAAATAAATATGATTTTTCATCCTCTTGATTCGGATTGTAAACCTTGAAATGCCATAAACTTATCACACGAACAAGGAAATCTAATAAAATGATACGAATTGTGCCCTCAAGCTTAATTTTAAAGTAAAATTTATCCTCTTCTTTATCATTAATCCATTTCTTTACAGTTTCATGAATTAATTCAAGATTTTGAAATCCTGTTATCGAAATAATTTC
>JBIIHD010000057.1:0-6784 GCA_044236095.1 Crocinitomicaceae bacterium
GCGAAAGGGGGAGCTCAAGAATATTTGGCTACCAATAAAAGCGTTCAAAATATCATAGAAAAAGACTCAAAGATTAGTGAATATTCTGATTATTTATTGAATACAAATCCAGAAAAAGGAAGTCCATTTCTAACTTATTTTGGTGGACAAGCTTCCAGTGGTGGGGCATTTTATTTTGGTATCGTTATGATTCTATTCGCTTTACTCGGATTCATTTTTATCAAAGACACTTTGCGGTGGCCGTTTTTAGTTATTTTAATACTTTCTACTTTTTTAGCTTCCAATAACCCTGATGGAATTAATGGTTTTTTCATCGATAACTTCCCCATGTACAATAAGTTCAGAGATTCTAAAATGATTCTTGTTCTATTCCAAATTATCATACCAGCAACCGCACTATTATTTTTAAATGGTATTTTATCTCAAAAACAAGACGGGAAATTAATTGACACTACCTCTCATTTAGGATTAAAATTGGATGACAAAATGGCCTTTGGAGTATGTAGTGGTCTGGCTGCCTACTACGGAAAGAATAAAAACCTATTCAGAGGTTTGATGATTGCTGCAACTTTAATTATGGGTTGGGGTATTATTGTTTATCTTACCCTCTGGTTCTTATTAAGAAAAGAAAATAAAGATAATCTTAATACTTCAGATAAATTAAATGGAGGAAAAAAGTGGTGGATTTTAGGTCTTGTATCGATCTTGTATGGTGTAATTGTACTTTATATTTTTCCTACTATTTCAGGTTCTTTCTTGAGTCCACAAGAATTACAAGTATTCAAAACAAAACCTGGTATACCTGCTGATCAATTAGAATTAATTAATGGTTTAAAGAATAGTTTAATAGATGTACGAATCGCTTTATTTAGAGAAGATATTTTACGTGGATTATTCCTTATTTCTATCGCAGGAATTCTGTTTTTACTTTTAGAACGGAAAACTATCAATAAGTGGTGGTTCATAGGGCTTGTTTTTATATTAGTTTGTTTTGATAACATTTCTGTTGCTAAAAGATATTTCAACAATGATCCTGTTGATGAAATGGTAAATACTGACCAAGAATTAAAACAAATCGATTCATACAAATCAATGGGTTACCTCGATGGAATTAAAGCGGAAGAAATGCTCGCTAAATATGAATTCGAGGAACTAACTACAATTCCGAAATCACTTCCGTCTAAGAGCGACTCTAGTATTTTAAGCCGAGAAAAATCTTCTATCAAAAATTTTGAATCCCTTAAATCTAACTTCGTGGCTAAGATGGCAAATTTTGCTAATTACAGCAAAATAAATTCGCAGAAAACAAAAGATATGATCGCAACGTTCGGTACGTTAAATTTAAATTCAAATTACCGAGTATTTACTTTCGGAAATCCTTTTAATGAAACTTATACAAGTTATTTTCACAAGAGCATTGGTGGATATCATGGGGCTAAATTGAAAAGATATCAAGAATTAGTAGAGCATTATATTACGAAAGAGGTGGAACTTTTAGGAAAAAAATTAGATACTTTAATTAATAGTCAAAGAAAATCAGAAATTGAACGTCTGCAAACCATTTTACCGAAAGAAACAAATCTTCAAAAAGTATTTGACACCTTACCTATTGTGTTACCAGAAAATTTTGTGCTTTTAAATATGTTGAATACTCGTTACCTAGCTATAAATCCATCCGGTGCTGCAATTAAAAATAAGGGGGCTAATGGTAATGCCTGGTTTGTTTCCTCTATTAAAACAGTTTCCAACGCTAATGATGAGATGACTTCTTTGGGCAAATTAAATTCTAAAAAAGAAGCCTTATTGAATAGCAAAGATTTTCCACAGATGGTCAATAGCATCAAGAAATCTTACACTTTGGATTCAACTGATCAAATTTCCATGACTAAATATGATGTGAATAGAATAGAATACTCTTCTTCTTCAAAAAATGAACTTCCAGCTATTTTTAGTGAAATATGGTACCCAGAAGGTTGGAATTGTTACATTGACGGTAAGAAAACAGATAAGCTTTTTAGAGCAAATTACATATTACGTGGAGCAATCATTCCAGCCGGGAAACATAAAATTGAATGGAAATTTGAGCCTCAGAGTTATATTACTGGAAGTAAGGTTTCATTGGCCGGTTCCATCTTGCTTTTAGTATTTACTATGGGAATTATATTATTTAACCTAATTAAAAATTTAAAACCACGGGACTAATAATTTCCGACATGCAATATTTAAATTATAACAATTAATAATTTCGTTTCAGTCACTATAAGAAGGGCTAAACCAATTACTAAATTATTGGATAATAAAAAAGCGAATCGCCTGATTCGCTTTTCTCATTTCGCTAAACTTCAAAACTTTTAATATCTTGTCAAATCGCAAATTTTGGTATTAGTTGATGTCTTATAACATTCTAAACTATCTGAAGCTGCAAGATAAACTAGATAAATTGGAGTGCTTTTGACTGTCGCATAAATTCTACCATCCTGTTGATTATATTTTGACACGATTTTCTTTTTAGGACTATCTGCATTTACAATAATAAATACATTTGGTTCATTCGTTGATAACACTTTGATTTTCATCACAGCATTGTTCATGCTTGCTACGGGTGCAGTTGACTGCCAATTTCCAACATAATTGGTAGATTGTGCAAATGTTTGAGAACTTGTTAGCCATAAAAAAGCTAAAAATGTCAAACTCATAAATTTTAAATGTAAGGTTTTCATATTCAAAAAATTAATTGATAAAATTATTAACAAGACAAAAATAATGCAGTTTTTTAGATTTACCTGTAAATAATATAATTGATCAATTAATTTAAGTGTTAAGAGATAGCTTCATTTACGTGTTTATACGCAATAAACTTATGAAAACATCCTTACAACTCAAACATTGCTGTAACTCTTCCTTGTGAAGTACCTGAATATTTAATTGAAATTGAAACTTTACTACCTTTTGCCATTGCTTTTAAAGCTGCCAAATGTAATTCTGAAATTTCACTTCCTGTTCCTTCAAGCGTACCGCTTAAACCCGAAACTGCGATCGAATAGGATTCAACAATAAAGTTTCCAAAAGAGGGTCCGAGTAAGACATTATTTCCATATTTTACTTCCAACTTCGAGGGAAGTACTGATATTAAATTCCCATCTGAAAGACCTCCCCAATAAAGCTCAGGCTTAGGCGTTGATTTAACTAAATAATTTGTTGAATGAACAACCTTGTAATTTCCCTTTTTATCTTTTTCCTCAACAGAAAGGGTTAAATAGGAACCTACTTGGCTAAACTCAGGTGTCACAATGTACTTTCCTTCCTCATTTTTTTGCATGCCAGCAATTCGAATATTCTCACAATTTTTACCACCAAAAGGTACTATTTCTTGAGGAATTCCCGCATATAAAATAGGCATTCCAGTGTTTTGAAGATGGGCTAGTGTGTCATTAACTTGACAAAATGCTGTAAACACCCCAAATACAGCTAGAATTATAAAAACTTTTTTCATTTTTTCTTATTTAAATTTGAAACATTGCAGTTACACGACCTTCAGCTGTTCCACTGTATTTTACAGAAATAGTAACTTTCCCCTCTGTAATACTTTTCAATACATTGAGATGAGCTGAGGAAATGGATGATCCCGTTCCTTCCAAGCTTCCTTTCATACCATCCATTGTAATAGTATAGCTCGTAATTATAAAATTTCCTAACCAAGGACCAAACGGGACATTATTGCCAAAGGCGCATGTTAATGATCCTCCATTTTTGTTTCCTTTACCACCATCTTGTACACCATTCCAAAACAATTCTGGTTTGGGTGTTGGTTTAACTAAAAACTTTCTACCGGCTAAAGAAACATTTTGTCCTTTATCATCCTTGGCAGAAACATTAATTGTAACATAAGATCCGATTTGAGACTGACTTGCAGTTATAGTTGATGGAGAAACTGTAATATTCTTATAATTACCACATGCTCCACCTGTAAATGATGAAGGAATTCCGGCATAAACGACATTCATATCAGGTGTCTCAATTCCATAATTTTGTCCCCAAGCTCCGGCTGAGCTTAAAAACAAGGCAGTAATAAAAGTTATTTTTTTCATGATTTAAATTTTAACAATTAAAAATGTGGTTCGTTGGATAATTCCATATCCCCCTCTAGAGTAACCATTTTTCTCCTAAATTGAAATTTCTTTTGAAGAGCAGTAATATCCGTAGCTCTTATTATTTCACCATTGGTTTCCACATCATTTTGTAATAATGATAGTGCCCAAGGTTGACCTAAGAAAAGTTGAGGTTGCATTTTAGGCAACATCGACATCAATTTTGGATCAAGATCTAAACCTAATTCCATAATAAGCGTCGGTTTCGTTTGTCCTTGAAATTGTTGTGCAAAACCAATGGTTACAGGTTTGGCAACATAAACACCAAATGTTGGGTCATATAAATACTTCCGATTGATAAACAAATCCGTTAACCCTTTGAATTGTCTTTTCGTAACCATATCAACTCTACACGTAACCACCATGGGGTTACCATAAGCATCTTGCTCAGCTTCAGTAACATTAAACGTCTCCGTTTTTGGATCGATTACATCAGCATCATATCTGTTTTGCTCAGTATATACTTTAATATCAGTAGATGCACCTTTTTTATGATAAACTGGCAAAACTGCTCCTGTCGTTGGATCTAATGCCATTTTGTCAAATTCACCGCCTTGTTCAACTTCTGTTTCTACTAATTTACTATCCACTTTTCCTTTTGGATCGCATAATTCACCAAAATTCGTGTTTGGGTTACCACTTAAATAAGGAAAACTCCACAAACTTAACTGACTTTTCAATGTAGAATTTAAATATCCCAATAGACTATTAGGATTTTCTAGGTTAAAATAACTCGCATTTTCTTTGTCGTTTTTAACATGCTTCAAAGGTGCATAGCTCTCAAAACGAACTAAATCTTTAATTTTCATTGAGAATACAACATCAGCCAATTCATTTTTACCAAATTTTCTCGCCAAGCTTATTCGAGAAGGTTGAGTTTCAATAGCACCATTGAATACATTTGCAACTGAATCATAACGGATAATAATCTGATCAATTTTCTCAGAAGTATAGGCGAAATCAATTAAAATTGTTTGGGACTCAACGGTAGACGGTAATCCTGCTGCATCTAATTCAGCGTCACTGGGATCAATAGTTTCTGTTTTTGGATCAAGTAATTCTATCATTGGATCATTTCCTAAATAAGATTTAACTTGATAGGAATTACTTGTCCCTTTTTTGTGATATACGAAGACAGCATTTCCTGATTCATCTAAAACCATTTTATCAAATATTTGTCCTTTAGTTTGAATCAATTTGAGATTATATGAATTTTTTATCAAATCAAAATTTCCAGAGTTTAATCTTTCCCAATCTAAACCGTCTTTAACTGGTCCAACAAAAGAACCGTCTGTGGAGTTACTTTTTGAATAAGAAAATATTCCTTGAGAAATATCAGGTTCAAGCCCATAGTTATTATTTAACATGCTGATAAAGCTATATGGATCTTTTTCATCAAAGAATGGTTTATTTTGAGGCGTGTTGTTCAAGATAACATACTTTGCTGCCGGTTGCTGGGGATTGGTTATCCTAAAAACCTTTTCAACATTAGAATTACTGAAATTAGCACGAACAATGTAGTCCACATCATCTGTTAAGTAGCGCATGTAATCAATAACTTCATTACTTAATTTATTGCCCGTGCCATTAAAAGATTTGAAAACAGAATTTGGTGAATTTTGGGTTGATTTAAAATCAATATTCCAAGATTCGACTTCAAATTTCTCCTTTACAAGAGTTGAATCGTACGGACTCATTGAATAATCTGAACGCAGAAAATCAGCAAGATTGTATGAAACAATAATTTCATTTTCATTCAAACTCATTTCTGTTGGAGTGGGGACATCAATGGCAGGAATCGATACTTTTGCCAACAATTTCATTTTGGATTTTTTTACCGAAAAAATTTCAACCATTGCAGCATTATCAGAGCTAATTATAGTATAACTATTGGCAGAGTTTTGTTTAATGGTGGCATTGGAAGATGTTAATTTTAACTCTTTGTTTTTAAAGGATTCCATCCTGATTTCGCTGGGTAACCCTTTATAAATTGCTACTTGTTTATTAGCATTGGACACAAATAGTTTGTGAAATTTTCCTTTGTCAACCTCATTCCATTGAGCATTGGAATACAAACATACCAAAGTAAAAATGGCTGTTAAATGTAAAATCGATAATCTTGACATATACTTATTATTAAATATTTCATTCAAAAATAAAAAAATTATATTATTTATAAAATAAATTATTGCGATATAAGCAATAATCAATAAAAAACCATAATCGAAAAATTGGTTACAATTCTCCTTAAGTGGTTAAAAACTATGTATTTGCAACTTAAACAAAAATTCATTCGTCCATCTGTTATAAATTTTACTATGAGATACTTTTACCTTACACTTGTATTTATCCTTAACACATATTTATATACTGCCCAATTAGTTATTGCTAATCAAGGTGGTTCAGCTACAGCAGTTGTAACTGCAATGGTTGGAGGAGGCTTGACCGTTAGCAATGCCACCATAAACTGTCCTTCAAATGCATACGGAACTTTTACAAATGGGGCATCCACAAATTTAGGAATACCATCAGGGATTGTTTTAACAACTGGAAATGTAAATACATTGAATGGGACTGGAGGTACTTTTTGGAGTGCAGATAATGGCACAACTTGTAATGATGCACAATTAGGTAGC
>JBIIHD010000058.1:0-6697 GCA_044236095.1 Crocinitomicaceae bacterium
AAAAGTCATTACACTTTGTGATATTTCATATTTCTACTCAAATACAGATCCGGTAAAAGGGATGAGATATGGAAGGTTAGCCTTGATTGAGGCAAAAAAGCAAAAAAACGATAAACTTATTCTTCAAGCTTTAAATGACATGAGTATTTCTTATCTCAATGCCTCAAGCTACGATACCGTTTTGATCCTTGCCAATCAAGCTGTTCATATTTCAGATAAGATTAAAGATAATCTTTCAAAAGCTAAAGCCTATAATCGAATAGCCATGGTCTATTTTGAAAGGGGACTTCATAAAGAATCTATTGATTATAACTTTAAGGCACTTCATATTTTTGAACAGCAAAATCAACTGGCTTATCAAGGATTAATTTTGACAAATATTGGTTCTTCATTTGAAAAACTCGGATTATTGGATGAGGCCATAAAAAATCATCTAAAAGTATTGGAGTTGGCTAAAGAAACAAATTCAAAAGAAATGTTTAGCTCTGCTTACGGAAATTTAGGAATTGTTTATATGAAAAAAAGTGATTATCCATCAGCAGATAACTATTTCAATAAAGCCATTCAATATATCGATGAAAAGACAGATAAAAAAAGATTATCCATTCTTTATCAAAATATTGGGGTTAATGCTAGATCAATGGGCAATTCAGAGAAGGGTGTGTTGTATTATAAAATGTCTTTAAAACTTTACAAAGAAACTGACGATCTAATGGGTCTCGGTTTCATTTATTTCAATTTAGCTAGTTGTTTACAAGATTTAGGTGATTTAACGGATGCTCAATTCTATGTGGATTCTGGTCTTGTTATAGCTAAAAATACCAAGGCACTTCCATTAATGCGAAATGCATTTCGAGCCCTCTCTAGACAAGCTTCTTTAAAAGGAAATTATTCCTTAGCAGATTCTTACTTTGAAGAATACGAAAAATATAGAGATTCTATTCTGAATATTGAAAATGTAAAAGCTATTTCCGAAATTCAAACCAAATACAACGTCCAAGCAAAAGAGAAACAAATTCTTCAAGAAAAAGCGCTTAATGAAGAAAATAAAAAACGATTCTATGCAACGGGAGGTATTGCTTTATCGCTTGCATTTCTTTTGCTACTTGTCTGGCAGCGTCAAAAGTTAAGATTAAGAAAAAAGGAAGTTGAAACACTCAATAGGCTAACCGATGAACGAAATAGAATTGCTCGAGATTTACATGACAATTTAGGTGCCGAAATAACTATCGTTTCTTCTAAATTAGACACAAAAATTTTCAAAACTGAAAAAGAAACAGAAAAAGAGGAACTTGAACAAATAGCAAATCTTACCCGAAATGCAGGCATTGTGCTTAGAGAAACAGTTTGGTCAATAAAAGCAGACAAATTAACTGTTCAATCCCTAAGGAATAAAATCGAAGAATTTTTTCAGCGATTGGACAATGTTCATTCATTTGAAATACATTTTACGATAAATGATGAAAGCCATGAACTGTCACCGTTAGTTGCCTTAAATTTTTATCGAATTTCACAGGAAGCATTAACGAATATCTTGAAATATGCCGATGCAAAATCTATCCAAATTGAAATTGCTGCACATAAATTAAAAATCAAAGATGACGGAAAAGGATTTGATCCAAAATCCATAAAAAAGGGGTATGGTTTAAACAACATGGAAAGTCGCACAAGCGAAATGAATGGTCGAATAACAATTTTAAGCTCTAAGAATGGAACGGAAATTACTGTAAGCTTGTGAAATTATTATTACATATGATATTCGATAAGTAGTTTACTAAACAAGATAATTTGACACCATTCAAAATCCCTTTTTATAGGTTTTACAAATTAATTACTTACTTTACCCAATTTTCTTTTCTGCAACTTCGATTTTTATCGACACTTCTAATAATTCGAATACGATTAGGTTGTTTCTCTGTTTAATTCCCTAATTTTGTTTCCGACGCAAACAATTTGAAAAGGCTTTATTTATTTAGTATTCGAGCTTTCACGGGACCATTTATTGTCACCTTGATTATCTCCATGGTCATGCTCATTATGCAATTTTTCTGGGTGTATATTGATGATCTCATTGGAAAAGGAATAGAAATAACCGTTATATTAGAATTACTCTTTTACGTTTCAGCTAGTCTAATTCCATTGGCTTTACCTCTCGCCATTTTACTTTCTTCCATCATGACTATTGGAAATATGGCTGAAAATAATGAACTAAACGCTTTGAAATCTGCGGGAATGTCCTTATTCCAAATATTGAAACCCCTCACAATCATAGTTTTATTCATCACAGCATTCACCTTTTATTTTGCGAACTATGTGATTCCCGTAGCTAATTTAAAATGGCATTCACTCATCTTTGATATTCAAAACACGAAAATTTCTGCCGTCCTAACTCCCGGAGTATACAGCAAAGGAATTGAAGGATACGCAATCAAGGTAGATAAAGGGAAGGATAGTTATTTTGAAGGGATTATCATTCATGATCATACACAACCAAAAGAGCTAAAGACTATTCGTGCAAAAAAAGGAAATTTATATAAATCAGTAAATGGTAAATATTTGTTTTTTGAACTTCAGAACGGATATATCATGGAAGAATTGGATATAGAAAGCCCGGTTTTTAATCCACAAGGGAAAATTCAACCTTTTGCTAAAAATAGTCGTCCAACCCGAAGAGCAACTTTTCGGAAAGCGACCTACAAGATGGACTTAACTGGTTTTGATCTAAATCGATCCAACGAAAAAACGTTTGCAGATAAACACGAAATGCTAAATGTTTTTCAGATTTCAGAAGCCGTTGATTCGGTTAAGCAACGTGGAGATAAAATCATGAAAACGTTTCTTAATTCAATCAAAAACGAACATGCTTTTTTCAATGAAAAATTACCTAAAAATATTCCGCAAAGCACTTCTGGGTTAAAACAAGAAAAGGCTCCGAACAAAAGCATCAACTTTAAGAATTTACCAATTCAAGATCAACAAAGTGCCATTTCATTAGCTCAAGCCAAACTGAGAAGAAAGAAACAAGCCATTCAAAATCAAAGTGAATTTTTTAAGGCAATGGACAAAGACCTAGATAGTTATTGGATCGAATTTCATCGAAAATTTGCCTTAACCTATGCTATTATTGTTTTGTTTTTCATCGGCGCTCCACTTGGAGCCATAGTTAGAAGAGGAGGTTTTGGAGCTCCGGTTGTAATTGCCGCTTTGTTGTTCATGATCTATTTCGTTCTGATTTCAATTGGTGAAAACCTTGCTAAAACCGATGTTGTTTCCCCATTTGTTGGAATGTGGTTTGCTGGAATCATTTTAACGCCTATCGCCATTTTATTTACTTGGGCTGCTTCACATGACATTAATTTGATCGAAAAAATTGCCTTTTGGAATAAAATCAAATTTAAAAAAAGCTAATTCGTTTGACTAAGTGAAAATCCTTCAACTTTGTAATAAAGCTCCTTATCCTGCTAATGATGGAAGTAGTATTGCCATTTATAACATGGCTCGTGGACTTATTGCCAATCAAGTTGAATTGCATTTAATGACAATTAACACTAAAAAACATTTTAAACCAACCGAGCAAATTCCAACTGAATTTTTGAAAGACACCAGTTATGATGCAATCTATCACGATACAAATCCAAGTTTGATTGGTATCGCACTCAATTTTTTTTCAAATCAGTCTTATTTTGTCACTCGATTTTATTTCCAAGAATTTGAGAATCGATTAATTGAAAAACTCCAAAATACGTCTTTCGATATTATCCAATTGGAAGGTTTATTTATGTGTAGCTACATTGATACTATTCGAAAGTTTTCTAAAGCAAAAATTGTTCTAAGAGCACACAACATAGAACACATTATTTGGGAAAGACATCTTGAGAATCAGTCAAATTTTAGTAAAAAGTGGTATTTAAAATTGCAAACCAAACGGCTAAAAAAATTTGAGTTAGAAAACTTTCAGAAAGTTGATGCTATTGTTCCCATTACTCCTGCCGATGAAATGTTAATCAAAGAGTTTGTGGGTGACAAAGTGTTAAGAACAGTTTTAACTGGAGTCAACATGGATGAATATTCAATCGAAAAATCGGAGTTTTTTGAACAAAAAAGTATTTTTTGCTTTGGTTCCATGGATTGGCTACCAAATAAATTGGCAGTTCAATGGTTTTTAGATAATTGCTGGCCAAATGTCATTCGAGAAGTACCTGATTGTAAATTCGTTATTGCAGGAAGAAACATACCAAGCTCATTTAAAAATTTGAGTGATTCAAGAATTATAATTCTAGAAAATGTACCTCTTCCGGAAGAAATTTATTCCAAATTTAATATCATGCTTGTCCCTTTGCAATCAGGAAGTGGGTTAAGAATTAAAATTGTTGAAGGATTAAGTTATGGCAAAGCTATTGTTTCAACACGAATTGGTGCGGAAGGAATCTCGGTTGAATCAGGAAAAAATATAGTTTTGGCAGATGAAGCAGATGAATTTTCATCACGAGTCGTACAATTATTAAGGGATTCTGATCGTTGTAATCAACTTGAAATAAATGCTCGTTCTTTTGCTTCTATAAATCTTGATAATAAAAAGATTACCTCTACCTTAGTAGAATTCTATCTCAATTTGATACAAGATTGACTGTAAACATTCTTCATATCATCGGTTTGGTTTGCATTTTAGGCATCCTACAAACATATTTGTTTTATCCTCTATTTTTAATTGCTTTTGGCAAAAAGAAATCAAAAAAACCTGATTATTCAACAAATTATTCGGTTGGTGTAATCATTGCAGCTTACAATGAAGAAAATGTTTTAGAAAAAAAACTTGAAAGTATTTTAAATTCTGATTATCCGCTCGAAAAAATCTCCATTTATGTGGGATCAGATGCATCTACAGATAGAACAAATGAAATAGTTCAAAAATTTAGCGGATTCAATAAAAATATTCACTTACGTATTTTTCCCGGGCGCATGGGAAAAGCAGCAATCATTAATGAATTAGCCAAAGATTGTAAAGATGAAATATTAGTTCTTACCGATGCAAATGTGTTTTTTACTGAAAAAACAATCTCAAATTTAGTTCGACATTTTTCAAGAAATACGATTCACCAAGTATGTGCAAACATCCTCAAGACATCGGAAAAGAACATTCAAATTCAGGGCTTGGAAAAACGTTATTTATTGATTGAAAATTTACTGAAAGCAAGAGAAAGTAATACTTGGGGATTTGTTATGGGCGCAGAAGGTGGATGCTATGCGATACGAAATAAATCATATTCTCCGGTGCCCAAGAATTTTTTCATGGATGACTTTTACATTACCATGCGCGTAATTTCAAATGGTGGCAATGTGCTGTTTGATAATGAAGCCATTTGTTACGAAGACCTACCTGTGGAATCTTCAGAAGAGTTTAAACGAAAAGTTCGAATATCTATTGGAAATTATCAAAATTTAATTGAATTCAAACATTTATTATGGCCAATTTGGAAACCTGTTTCTTTTGCGTTCCTTTCACATAAAGTTCTAAGATGGATCACTCCTTTTTTATTGATTTTTTTGTTCTTTATTTCGGTTTTGCTGATTAAATCCCATTCGATTTTTCTGTATTTAAGTGCAATTCAATTGATGTTACTTCTTACGCCATTGCTTATTCCATTCATCAAATCATTGAAGCCCGTCCTATTTATTGCGCATTTTTATAATATGAATTTGGCACTTTTGATAGGTTTCTTTAAATATGTGAAAGGCGTTAAGTCGAGCGTTTGGCAACCAACACAACGGACTAAGGATTCACATTAGACCCTTTCTTACCGGCTAGATAAACACCTAAAAAAATCAGCAACATATACATAATTTTTTTCCACGTTATGGTAGAAGTATAATCATCCGCTATTCCTAAATATAAAAATAGAAAAGCAAAGATAATTACCATAACTGGCTGGGTGTAGATGTAAGAGCTTGATGTTGATGGGCTTAGGTGTTTTAATCCAAACATAGTCAGCAGATAGGTTAAAAAAGTTACGCCAACAACAACAAATAAAATCTTCAACCAAATATCCAATGTGAATTTATCAAAGTTGGTCAATGAAAGTTCAGAAAGAACCGGAGGATAAAGAAGTAGCAATCCAAGCCCGACTGTAAAAACCCATGTAATCACCAGAATTGGACTATATTTCTTCATCAATGGCTTGGCTAAGACTAAGTAAATGGCATAACTTAAGGAGTTTACAAATAAAAATAAATCGCCAAGTGAGGTTTCTTGAATGTTCTTTTCTCCAGTCAAGGTAAGAAGAACTGCACCTATTGCGCCTAGAATGATACCAATTAATCCAATCATTGAAATCTTTTCGTGTAAAATCAATCCGGACAGAATTACGACCATAATCGGATTAAAAGCCATAATAATTCCGGAATTAATGGAGGAAGAAATATTAAGTCCATGAAAAAAGAAGAGTTGATTCACCGTAACTCCAAATAAGCCGCAACCAATTAATCTGAGCCAATCACGCTTCTCAATTTTATATTGCCTCACAAATACCAATAATATCCAAAATAAAAAAGTCGCTCCTAATACACGAAACAAAATAAATACGGATGGAGTCAAATAATTTGGCATTACTCCTTTGGCAAGCACATGACTTGCACCATAGAGCATATTAACAACTAAAAGGGCTACATGTGCCCAAAGCATATTACTTGAATTTTGTTT
>JBIIHD010000059.1:0-6654 GCA_044236095.1 Crocinitomicaceae bacterium
GGATTTTGTTGATTTCCTGAAAAGCGATTCAGAAAAAAACGATACAATTCGAGAAATCCTCAGTGATATTGGAGATTTAGAACGCTTGATTTCAAAAGTGGCTGTTGGGAAAGTGAATCCAAAAGAATTGGTTCAATTAAAGCGAACCCTTGAACACGTTGTTCCGTTAAAGAACTTTTTACAAAACTCGAAAAATAAGGCAGTTGACTATTTAATTAGTCGTCTTCACGAATGCAAGGATTTGATTGAAATTATTCAAACACAACTGACTGATGAACCGGCAATTATGGTAGGGAAAGGCCCTGTAATTCGGGCTGGATTTCACGCTGAATTAGATGAAATTCGAAATATTCGCGAAAACGGGAAAGAGTATTTGGAAGAACTTCAAAAACGAGAGGCTGAGATAACAGGAATTTCAAGCCTTCGAATTGCTTTTAACAATGTTTTCGGATATTACATTGAGGTTCGAAATACGCACAAAGATAAAGTTCCTGAAAATTGGATTCGCAAGCAGACGTTAGTAAATGCAGAACGCTATATCACGGAAGAATTAAAAGAATACGAAACTAAAATCTTAGGCGCGGAAGATCGAATTCATCAAATTGAATCGGCATTATTTCAAGAAGTAATTCAACAAGTTTCTCAATTCATTTTGCAAGTGCAAGAAAACGCTTTGTTGATTGCTCGTATTGATTGCTTGAGTTCTTTTGCGCAGTTAGCAACTGAAAATAATTATTGCAAACCCCAAATCAACGAAAGTTTTGATTTAGAATTTAAAAATGGTCGCCATCCGGTAATTGAAAAGCAATTAAAAACGGGTGAAGAATATGTTCCGAATGATTTGCGATTGTCCAATTCTGATTTGCAAATTATGATGATTACCGGGCCGAATATGAGTGGTAAAAGTGCGATTTTGCGTCAAACAGCCTTGATTGTTTTAATGGCTCAAATGGGTTCTTTTGTTCCAGCGGAATCGGCAAAAATTGGATTAATTGATAAAGTTTTTACGCGCGTTGGTGCTTCGGATAATATTTCTTCAGGTGAATCAACGTTTATGGTTGAAATGAATGAAACTGCGAGTATTTTGAACAATATTTCTCCCCGAAGTTTGATTTTATTGGATGAAATTGGTCGTGGGACAAGCACTTACGATGGAATTTCTATTGCTTGGGCAATTGCTGAATTTTTGCACGAAAATCCAAAAGCAAAATGTAAAACGCTATTTGCCACGCATTACCATGAGTTGAATGAAATGACGAAACATTATTCGCGCATTAAAAACTACACGGTTTCAGTAAAGGAAATTGGCAAGCGAATTTTATTTTTACGCAAACTTGTTGAAGGCGGAAGCGAGCATTCTTTTGGTATTCATGTGGCACGCATTGCGGGAATGCCACCAACTGTTGTTTCGCGTGCTGAAGAGGTATTGAAAGAATTGGAATCATCACACCAACAAGTTGGAAATCAACCATCCAAAAAGAAATCAGCAAAAGCAGACACCGCCAATATGCAACTCAGCTTTTTCCAATTAAACGATCCAGTTTTGGAGCAAATTCACGATGAATTGGTGCAAATCGATATTAATTCACTTACTCCAGTTGAAGCATTAATGAAGTTGCACGAGATTAAGAAATTGACGGGAGGATAGGAGATTTTAAAATGTTCTAACGGAGCTTAGAGTGCCTATTTTAGGAAATGACTTTCAACAATGTTTTGGGTTCTTGACGATTATCCCAAAAAGCCATAAAAAATAATGAGTTCTAGAGTGATTTTATAATATAAACTGAAATGACCCATGGCTGATTCTCGAACTTCATCATTTTCAGTTTCCTTGAATGCCTCTGGGTTTTTAGATATCACTTTTAAGTGCTTTGCAGTAATTTCAATTAATTTTTCTGCGTAAATTGTACTCTTATTCCTCTCTGTCCAGTATTTTAAAATTTCACGACGTTGTTTTGCAGCTGTTTCCGTCCAGACTATTTTCCGTTTAGCCATTCAAGGTCGTTTTTGTCTAAATCGGATTGAGAAATTATTCGACCATTTTGTATGTCAGCTTCACTCATTTCAAGCATCAACTTCTACTCTTTAGTCAATTTAATTTTTTCATCTTCAACTGCACTATTATCAACCAAACGCAGCAATGCCAGCAAATATTCTTTATCTGATATTGCCAACAACTTGTCAATAATTCCGTTTCTAATTACATCAACTTGAGCCATCACTTTTTATTTATTCAAATAAACTATTTCTAACAAATTATTCCAAATTCATTGAATCTTCATGAAATATTAATTGTTATTCACATGCTTTTTAGAAATCAACCTAGAAAAATAAAACGATCCGGTCTTAGAGCAAATTCACGATGAATTGGTGCAAATCGATATCAATTCGCTTACTCCCGTTGAGGCGTTGATGAAATTACATGAAATCAAGAAATTGACGGGAGGATAGCAATCATTCCTGAAAATAATCCACATTTATCGTCAATCCAACTCTAAAAGGATAAATACCGACAGTTTTATTCTTTTGAAAAAAAGATGTAAGTTGGTATCCTGCATACAATCCAATATAGCTGTACCCAAAGCGCGCCGTCGCCTCTAAATTCATTTTATTCATATTAAAATTAGAGTACGTGAAACGTGAAAAATTATCCCCATTTTGCTCGGTACCTCTTTGAAAGGTATAACTAGAAAACTTCCACGAACCTATTATACCGGCACTGAAATAAAAATTTTTTTCTGTATCTCTTTTCGAAGAAAACTCGAATAATAACGGAATTGAAATATAATGACATGTTAATTTATTTCTTTTGTAATCGTATGTCCCGGGAATTGCATACGTACTGTCCGAATTATGAATTATATTAAAATTATTTGTAAAACTAAATCCTCTAAAGGAATAGCCCAAACCTGTCGTAAGTCCAATAAAATGTTTGTAAATCGGGAATTTGTATTCAAAGTAATTATAATTAAAATGCCACGATCTATCCATTTGATTTTCCCAATATTCATTTTGTGCGAAATCAGGAGAATAACTATTATTTAAAAATTGACTCATTCCTAATTCAAACCCCGCCCAATTGGGTTCATTTGGTGTTTCAGGATTAGCTATTTCATCAATTTCGGTAACTTCAAATGGGATTGGAAGAGTATAAAAAATTCGAACTGTATCACCATTAATCATTCCAGGCTCCCATTTGGGCATTAGTCGAACAATTCGAATAGCCTCCATTTCGTACGAACTGCAATTTGCATCCATTGAATCAACTTTCACAGATGTGATTTTTCCGTCTTTCTCAACCATAAATCTGACGTAAACCATACCATCTTCAGGAATATTCTTGCAATTATCAGGAATGATTAAGTTGTCCTTCAAAAATTTTTGCAATGCGATTTTACCACCCGGAAAAGAGGCGTCTTTTGAAATTGAATCAGAGTATTCTACTTGAGAGAAGCTTAAATGGCAAAAAATGAAAGATATGATTGAAAGGATTATTTGCTTCAACTGAAATTGTTTTAAATTGTAAAAATAGAGAATTCTTTAAACCTGTAGATGCCAAATCAATTAAAGATTAAATATCTATTAAAATTAGCTAACGTTTAAAGATAGTTAAAAACCAACGTTAATATAGCTTCGAATAATCAGTTAAATTTTTCAAATTTTATACTTGAACATTTTTTTCTAACTCTTGTTAAAAATTAGTCGTTAAATTTGACAAAATTGAATTATTAATTAAAACTTGCCGATATGTCTTTTGAACTACCAAAATTAAATTACGCTTATGATGCATTAGAGCCTCATATTGATGCCCGAACGATGGAAATTCACCATTCCAAACACCATCAAGCATACATTACTAATCTAAACAATGCGATTGCTGGAACAGAATTGGAAGGAAAATCAATCGAGGAAATATTAAAAGTTTGCAAGGACAAGCCTGCAGTTCGTAATAACGGAGGTGGATATTGGAATCACAATCTGTTCTGGGAAATTATGGGACCTAACAAGGGAGGAGAACCCAACGGAGCACTCGCGGACGATATCAATCAAACTTTTGGATCATTTGATGCTTTCAAAGAAAAATTTGCTCAAGCAGGAATCACGCGTTTTGGCTCTGGTTGGGCATGGTTGTGTGTAACTGATGGAAAATTAGAAATATGTTCTACCCCAAATCAGGATAATCCTTTGATGGGAGAAGGATGTAGTGGTACTCCTATCTTGTGCATGGACGTTTGGGAACATGCCTATTACTTGCATTACCAAAACAGAAGACCTGATTATGTTCAAGCGTTTTTTAATGTCATTAATTGGGATGTTGTAGCTGAGAAGTACACGGCAGCGAAAAAATAATTAAATCTGTAATTGAAATTGAGTCCGTCATGTATTGGCGGACTTTTTTATTTACGAAAATAGCGAATCAAAATTATCGTGTGAACCTCTTGGGGTAAATTCAACTCGAATCATATCACCTACCCGTACTCCAAATAATTGCTGTGCACCTCCGTTCGAACTATTTGCCCCTCGATTTATGGCAATTTCTAACAATTCATTTTCATTGAAAATGGCTACCATATCACCCGGCGGAACCGCATTATAACCCAGTGAAACTTGTTCAATAAAATACTCCTTATTTCTAAAGTAAATCGTATACGGAACATCTTTTTCGTATCTTTCGAAATGCTGTTTTTGAATATTTGTTATCAAATTCCCAAAAGCATCAATATGAACAACATATCCTTTGAGAACATTTTTTTCAATTAAAACACTCGGCGTTAATGCTTTTTTATACTTATTTCTTGGAACAGCAAAGGATTTAATATTATCTCCATTCAATATTTTACAAGCTATCGGAATAAGGATTTGTTTGGTTGGAAAGGTGTAATGCTTATTTGACTCTAAAATCCCCTCTACCCTATAAAATTCTTCAGGGTGATCTAGATCTAAAAATGCTCCAAAAAAACCATTATCGTTGGAAACTAAATATTGACCTTTATATTTCAAAATACTAGGATAAGAACCTTCGTCTGCACCTGGAGTGAAATGAGGTTCAGCGTCAACTCCAATAACATGAAGAGTTCCAATTGGAAAATCATTGAAGCAATTTCTAAGTTGAAATGCCGCTTCCGCTATGTCGAAGGGTCTAATTTCATGCGAGATGTCGACGATTGTTGCGGCCGAAAACAAACTAATGATAGTTCCTTTCATGGAGGCAACGTAATGATCTTTATAACCGCTGTCAGATGTTAATGTAATAATCTGCATAAAAAGAAGCTAGCTTTTCCGGAGATTTTTTAATTTTGAATCAAAAGTAACTCAATTCATTAAAATAGTCAAATATCAAAAGAATTAATACCGATTTGCATTCAAGATCCATTCAAATAGAAAAAATAAACCCCGCTGAATTTTTCGGACCCAATAACTCTAATCTGAAACATTTAAAGAGTTTTTTTCCAACGCTAAAAATATCTGCTCGCGGAAATGTTCTTTCCGTAAACGGAGATGAAGAAACAATGGACGAATTTGAGCGAAAGTTAAATTTGCTCATTCAACATTTTAATCAATTCAATACATTAACAGAAAACAATATTGATAACCTTATGCTAGAAGAAGGTAAAAATATGCTTTCAGTTGATGATGGTTCTGAAACACTTGTTCATGGTAATGGAGGTGTTAAAATTAAAGCTAGGACGGTTAATCAAAAAAAACTGGTTCAAGCTGTGAATGAATATGATATGGTTTTTGCTGTTGGTCCTGCAGGAACTGGAAAAACATATACAGCTGTGGCTTTGGCCGTTCGTGCATTGAAAAACAAAGAAGTCAAACGAATTGTACTTACGCGCCCTGCCGTAGAAGCTGGAGAAAATTTGGGTTTTTTACCAGGGGATTTAAAGGAAAAATTAGATCCTTATTTGATGCCATTATATGATGCGCTTCGAGATATGATTCCCGGTGAAAAATTAGCCGACATGCTTGAATATGGTATTATCGAAATTGCCCCTCTCGCTTTTATGCGAGGAAGAACCTTGGATAAAGCATTTGTGATTTTGGATGAAGCACAAAATACCACAAAAATGCAAATGAAAATGTTCCTGACTCGGATGGGAATGACTGCTAAATTTGTGATTACAGGTGATCTTTCTCAAATTGATTTACCCAATAAACAAACTTCAGGACTTGCATTTGCCTTAGATAACCTTAAGGAGGTCGAAGAAATTGGTATTGTTCGTTTAGGGCAAAGCGACGTGATTCGTCATAGATTGGTAAAGAAAATAATAGATGCTTTTGATATTGCCGAAGCAGAAGAAAAAAACAAAAAAGAAAATGAGCGCTCTAACAAAAACTGAATTTAATTTCCCTGGTCAGATTTCCGTTTATCATGGTAAAGTTCGTGATGTTTATACATTAAATAATGGACTTCTAATTATGGTGGCATCGGATCGAATTTCGGCTTTTGATCACATCTTACCAAAAGGAATTCCTTTTAAAGGACAAGTGTTAAATCAAGTTGCGACCTTGTTTTTAGAATCAACTAAGGATATTGTTCCCAATTGGTTGGTTGCAACTCCAGATCCCATGGTGGCAGTAGGAAAGGCCTGTGAACCCATTCGAATTGAAATGGTCATTAGAGGTTATTTAGCCGGCCATTCAGCTCGA
>JBIIHD010000060.1:0-6603 GCA_044236095.1 Crocinitomicaceae bacterium
TTTAATATAAGGAATCACGACATCAAGACAATGCCATTTTCAATTGGAGGTCATCCTGGTTTTCAGCTCCACTCGTTGCTGGAAGAATATAGTGTAAATTTTTATAATGATTTTGAAATTTATCGTCATGAAATTAAGGGCGGTTTGTATACTGGTGAAGTTAAAAAAATGATTATCGAAAACACATTGGTTTTAAAAAATGAATTTTTCAAAGAAGATGCTATAGTATTTAAAAACCCGACTTTCAATCAGGTTACATTAGAGCATATGAAAAGTGGAAAACTTGTTTCAGTTGGATCCTCTCATTGGGACGCAATTGGTTTATGGACTAAACCCGGCGCGCCATTTTTTTGCATAGAACCCTGGTGGGGATGGGCTGATAGTGAATCATCAAATGGTAATATAGAAACTAAAGAAGGAATACGAACATTAGATACTGGGACAACTCAAACAACTTCTTATTACATTGAAATTCATTAGTTTATTAGATCCTTAAGAAAACGGTTTTTTTGATGTAATTTTACGTTCCATATTTTACTATGAAAAACATCCGGAATTTTTGCATTATTGCTCACATTGATCATGGAAAAAGTACCTTAGCAGATCGCTTACTTCAAACAACAGGTACCATAGCAGATCGAGATATGCAGGCTCAAGCCTTAGATGATATGGATTTAGAGCGTGAACGTGGGATTACGATTAAAAGTCACGCCATTCAAATGAATTATAAATTTGAAGGACAAGACTACGTTTTAAATTTAATTGACACACCCGGACACGTTGATTTTTCTTATGAAGTATCTCGTTCTATTGCCGCATGTGAGGGCGCTTTACTAATAGTTGATGCTACTCAAGGAATTGAAGCTCAAACAATTTCAAACTTATATTTGGCAATTGAGCATGACTTGGAGATCATCCCGATTTTAAATAAAATGGATTTACCGAGTGCTATGCCCGAGGAAGTTTCGGATCAAATTATCGATTTAATTGGATGTAAACCTGAGGAAATTATTCCTGCATCAGGAAAAACTGGATTGGGCGTTAATGAAATTTTAAAAGCAGTAATTGAACGGATTCCTTCGCCAAAAGGGGATGAGAATGCTCCTCTGCAGGCCATGATTTTTGATTCTGTATTCAACTCTTTTCGCGGGATTATTGCTTACTATCGTATTTTAAACGGAACTATAGAAAAAGGTCAAAAAGTCAAGTTTTTCAATACAGGAAAATCTTATATTGCGGATGAAATAGGTGTTCTTAAAATGGATTTGCTTCCAAAGAATGTTGTTAAAGCAGGTGATGTTGGTTATATTATTTCAGGAATAAAACAAGCGAATGAAGTAAAAGTAGGAGATACCATTACAGGTACTGAAAATCCATGTGAGTCAGCAGTAAAGGGATTTGAGGATGTGAAACCAATGGTTTTTGCTGGAATTTATCCGGTCGACACAGAGGATTATGAGGAATTGCGTTTTTCAATGGAAAAGCTTCAGTTAAATGACTCATCGTTGGTATTTGAACCAGAGTCTTCCGCTGCTCTTGGATTTGGTTTTCGATGTGGATTTTTGGGCATGTTGCACATGGAAATCATTCAAGAAAGATTAGAGCGCGAGTTTAATATGACTGTGATAACAACAGTTCCAAACGTGTCCTATCATGCTTTCATGCGGAAGAATCCAGAAAATCTTGTCATTGTAAACAATCCTTCCGAATTACCAGACCCGGGAGCTATGGATCGAATAGAAGAGCCTTATATCAAAGCCCAGGTAATAACAAAATCGGAATACATTGGTTCAATTATGACTTTGTGTATCGAAAAACGAGGAGAATTAAAAAATCAAGTTTATTTGACTCAGGATCGTGTTGAATTAACTTTTGAAATGCCTTTGGCTGAAATTGTATTCGATTTTTACGATAGATTGAAAACAGTTTCAAGAGGCTATGCTTCTTTTGATTATCATCCTATTGGATACAAAGAGTCTGATCTTATTAAAATGGACTTGCTATTGAATGCGGAACAAGTAGATGCACTTTCTGCCTTGGTTCACCGGAGTAACGCGTTTGATCTTGGGAAAAGAATATGTCTGAAATTAAAAGAACTTATTCCGCGTCAACAATTTGAAATTCCGATTCAAGCTGCAATTGGGGCAAAAATAATAGCTCGAGAAACAATTAAAGCACTTCGAAAAGACGTTACCGCTAAATGTTATGGAGGAGATATTTCTAGAAAGAGAAAGTTGCTTGAAAAACAAAAAGCAGGTAAGAAGCGGATGAGACAAGTTGGAAGGGTAGAGGTGCCACAAGAAGCATTCTTAGCCGTATTAAAACTTAATGATTAACGCGAACCAGTCTATTAATTTCTGCGTTAATTGAAATTAAATCAGGATGATTTTTCGGTATATATTGATTTATTTCAGTAATTCCTAATTGTTCTAATTTATGGATGTCTTTCAAAACATCCATAGGGTCGGGAGTAATGAAGGAGTTTGAATTGATTTCTACGTGTGACCATGAATCGGCATATTTCTTTTCAACTTCTAGAAGATTTTTAGCTAATTCAATAAGCGTTAATAATGATCGAGTGGAAAAAATAGATTGTAAAATTTTGCTTTTTACATGCTGATAATGATTGAAGTTCAATTTGATTTCTAGTCCAAATTCACATTCAATTCCATTTATTTCTTCGTCTTGAGATTGGAAACCTAGACATAAAAAACATTCTTCAGCGTGTGTAATTTTAATAAAACGCTTTTTAAATAATTTTTCAGAAATAGGTTTAGCTCTAAAATATTCTTTTTCTTGAAATAAATATACATCGTACCAATCTTCAATATTTTCAACATTTTCAGGAAAAGATAGAAAAGCCTTAGCTTCTTTTTCTGTCATTTAGAGGTCTTATGGTTTTTTCGCATTCGTATGTTGAGCAGCTCTACCAAAAGTGAATAACTCAGGGCGAAATAAACGTATCCCTTTGGTATATGTTGACCAAATGCTTCAGCCACAAGTAAAACACCAATTGTAACCAAAAATCCAAGTGCTATCATTTTCACTGTTGGATTGCTTTGAATAAAATCACTAATTTGACGTGAGAATATTAACATCACAACCATAGAAATAATAACCGCTAAGTAGATTATAATCAGTGGATTACCTCCTGTGTCTTCTTTCATTCCATTCGTCATTCCGATAGCTGAAATAATGGAATCAAAACTGAAAACGATATCAATTAAGATGATTTGTAAAATAATGGCCGGAAGTGCTTTTTTGCCGGTTTTATGCTCCTCATCGTGACCTTTAACACTATTGTGCATTTCAATGGTACTTTTGTAAATTAGGAAAAGCCCCCCAAGAAGTAAAACAATGCTTTGCCCGGAGAATGGATGATCAAACAAAATAAACCAAGGTTTTGTCATTCCCATGATCCAGGAAACGACACTTAGTAGAACTAACCGAACAATTAAAGCAAGTGAAAGCCCTAAATTTCGAGCATATCGCTTTTTTTCTGCAGGTAGTTTTTCGGTAACAATACTAATGAAAATAATGTTGTCAATACCGAGAACAATTTCAAGTAAAGAAAGTACGACTAGGTAAAAAAGTCCTTCTAATCCAAATAAAACGTTAAAGTCTAAATTCATAATAGTTCTTGAATAATTCGATCAATTGAGTAACCTTCGGCTTCAGCCCGATAATTTCGAACCAAACGATGTCTTAAAATTGGTTTGGCAATTGCTTTGATATCTTCAATATCCGGAGAAAATTTACCATTCAGAGCAGCATGAGTTTTTGCACCTAGAATTAAATTTTGAGAAGCTCTTGGACCAGCTCCCCAAGTAAGATAATCTTTGGTTATTTTAGGTGCTGAAGCATCATTTAATCTTGTTTTAGCGACTAATTTAACCGCGTATTCTAATACATTATCAGCTACCGGAATTCTACGTATAAGATTTTGATATTCGATTATTTCTTCACCTGTTATAACTGAATTTAATGAAACAGTTTGATTAGACGTTGTTGATTTAACAATAGCCATTTCTTCTGCAAAAGTTGGATAATCAACCCAAATATTGAACATAAAACGATCTAATTGAGCTTCTGGTAAAGGATAAGTTCCTTCTTGTTCAATAGGGTTTTGAGTAGCCAATACAAAAAATGGAGAAGGTAATTTATAATTTACACCACCCGCCGTAACAGATTTTTCTTGCATTGCTTCAAGCAATGCAGATTGTGTTTTAGGTGGGGTTCGGTTAATTTCATCCGCCAATATGATATTCGAAAAAAGCGGTCCCTTGACAAATTTGAAATTTCTATTTTCATCAAGGATTTCAGATCCAACAATATCCGAAGGCATTAAGTCAGGAGTAAATTGAATTCGATTAAATGAAAGACCTAGTGTTTGTGATATTGTATTAACTAACAAGGTTTTTGCTAATCCTGGAACACCCACTAATAAGCAATGTCCATTGGAGAAAATAGAAATTAAAACTTGATTTACAACATCTTCTTGACCAACGATTACTTTGTGTATTTCGGTGCGAAGATCTTCATATTGTTTGACCAAATTTTGTATTGCCTGTGTGTCTGACATAATTAATTAGTTTGAGTTAACCATTTATATTTAAAATCACATGACTTTAATGAGTCGTCTAAGCGAATGTAAACATTACTTACCTTGGAATCCACCCATTTCTCCAAAACTTTTTGCATTTTGTCATTTTCTGCAGCTCTTTTTATTAGCATGTAGTCATCATTCATGTTTGCAATATGTGGAGGAAAACGATTCATAAGTCGTACAATTCGGAAGCCTTTTTTTCGAGCCATTAAATCAGAATAAAAATTGGGCTCAGTATATTTACCCTCATCGAGAGCATCAGTTAAAATATATATTTCTCGATCAATTTCATTCAAATCTTGCATATCCCATGTTTGTTCGCCAGTTTTAGGGTTGGTAATAATTCCTTTATTCTGTTTCGTGTTTTCATCGTTTGAAAACTTAAGTACGGCCTCTTCCCAGGTTATCTTACCTTCATTTAATAAGGCATAACAAGAATCAATTTTATTCGCAGCCTCATTTAATGATGAGTCACTAAATTCCACCGTCAAAAGTATATGCTGACAGGTGTAATCATCTCCCAGTCTTGAATTTAGCTTTACAATATGATATCCATATTCTGTTTCAAATACTTCTGAAATTTCACCAGGTTTAAGTGATAATGCTGCCGCTTCAAATGCAGGAACCATCATGCCTTTAGATGCAGTCAATTTACCTCCTTGAGATGCTGAACCCGGGTCTTTCGATATTTTTTTTGCCCAATATTCGAAGGTTTTATTGCCTGATAAAATATTAGATCGAACATTCCGCAACTCATTGTAGGTGTTATTCTTATCTTGTTGAGTGATCGTTGGAAAATAAACAATTTGTTGAAAAGCCAGTTTCATGTTGATATATGGAATACTGTCTTTAGGAATAGATTTGTAATATGTTTCAACCTCTTTGGGAGTAACAGAGACGCTTGATGTGATTTTTTGCTGCATATCTCTAGAGAGAATTTGATTTCGTATAATCACACGAAAATCCTCTTTGATTTGTGTAATCGTCTTTCCATAGAATTTTTCGAATTGATCCTTTCCTCCTGGCATGGAACTAATAATGTACCGCAAGCGATTTTCCATTTCGGAATCTACTTGTTCTTCCGAAATTGGTAAACTATCTATTCTGGCTTGATTTAAAAGCAAGTTTTGATACATTAAATCTTCTATTACTTGACAATCAGAAATAGATGAAATATCCTTTACATCTAGATTGTTTTCTTGGATTGTTTGTAGTTTGAGAGCCTGAACGTTTGAAAGCAAAATGATCTCATCACCAACTTGCGCCACGATTTTATCAATTATTTGAGTATTGCCATAGTTATACGTCAAACACAATGTCAGTAAGAGAAGAAAGAAGTTTCTCATGTTATTTATTCAGGTTGTAAAGAACATCATAATTGAAAGTTACAGTATGTTTTTTTTCCAATTCCTCCATCCAAGTTTTCTCTAAGTAATTTTGGTAATCTGAAATAGCAGCTCCTTTGGTTTCTATAAACTCCTTTTGCATAACTGGTAAAATTTTATTGACATATACAACGTAGAATTTACCTTCAAAATTGTACAGAGTGTTTCTACCTTCAACAAAAGTTCTTCCTTTGAGATAATCTGTCAGCTCAGGATCAAATTTATTCATTTTAACTCTGAGGTTTAATTCAGACTTAGCATTTACTTTTTCAATAATTTCCTTCGAGGTATTCTTTTTCTTTTTCAACATTTTGAATACGATTTTTGCATTCTCCTCATTATTACATTCATAGATTGTTGCGTCCATTCTTTTGGGCCACATATACTTTTCACGATTTGATTGGAAGAAACCTTTCAGTCCGGTGGTATCTTTTGAGGATTTATTCCAAACTTTATCTGACATGATTTCATACAATAAAATTCCGTCATGGAATTCTTTCACCAGAGACTTATATTCAGGATATTTGCTTTCAAGTTTGGACTCTTCATATTCTAAAATTGAATTTTTCAACCAGATTTTAACTTGATTTTGAATTACTTTTTTATAGTCAT